>CAZFVT010000387.1:0-3749 GCA_964522355.1 uncultured Woeseiaceae bacterium
AGACATCGATGCAGATTCGGAGCGGGCGCACATTGGCGAGTCGGCGGCTATTGTCGCCGCGTCCACGGCTTTCCACGCCAGCATCAACGCGGACCTGCAAATCACGAAGTCGATGGAGGTGCTGTCGGACCCGATCAACGGCATCAACAACCCGAAGGCCATACCGACTTCCACGGTCAGCTACATTATTGAGGTCGAAAACACCGGGGTTTTGTCGACGGACGACGGCACCCTGATCGTGCTCGACGAAGTTCCGGACACGGTCAGCCTTTGCGTATCGACAGACTGCCTGGCCGGGGGCCCTGTGCTGTTCGACGACACGGGCTCGCCGATCGCTACCGGCGTGTCGCTCGGTAGCGTGACCTACTCGAATGACGGCGGCAGCAACTTCACCTATCCACCAAACCCTGACGGCGACGGCTACGACTCACAGGTCGACGCGGTTCGTATCGCGATGAATGGCGCTTTTGCCGGGATCGCGGGCGCCGGGGCACCCCGCTTCGAACTGCGACTCGCGGCACGGGTCGAGTAACGACTGACCTGATATTTCACGAACGCGGGATCGGTCAGGGTCTATAATCGTGCGGCGCGCTGAGCCTTGAGGGGGGAATGCCAGCTATCGCTCAATCTGACGACAACGCCGGGCCGCTCAGCGGCGTCCGCATTCTCGACCTGTCACGCATTCTTGCCGGGCCGACCTGCACGCAGTTGCTGGGTGACCTGGGCGCCGACGTCATCAAGATAGAGCGCCCGGGCAAGGGCGACGATACCCGCAGCTGGGGACCGCCGTTCGTCGCAGGACCTGAAGGCCCGCTGCCCGGACAAAGCAGCTACTACCTCGCCGCCAATCGCAACAAGCGATCCGTCACCGTCGACCTCTCGCATCCCGAGGGCCCTGATCTGATCCGACAGCTTGCCGCGCAGTGCGACGTGCTGATCGAAAACTTCAAAACCGGTGGTCTCGACAAGTACGGCCTTGGCTACGAGGCGCTGCATGCCGAATTGCCAGGTCTCGTTTACTGCTCCATCACGGGTTACGGGCATACGGGTCCGAACCGGGAGCGCCCCGGTTACGACCTTGTCGCCCAGGGCTTTGGCGGCATCATGAGCCTGACCGGCGAGGCCGACGGCGAACCGATGCGTGTCGCGGTCGGCATCGCGGACGTCATGTGCGGCATGTATGCAAGCGTCGGGATTCTCGCTGCCCTGCGCCATCGCGACCGGACCGGTGCCGGACAGCACATCGACCTGGGTCTGGTCGACAGCCAGGTCGCCTGGATGATCAACGAAGGCACCAACTATCTCGCCTCCGGTGAAGCGCCCGTTCGCCGCGGCAACCAGCATCCCAATATCGTCCCTTACCAGGTGTTCGCCGTCGCGGATGGTCACGTCATCGTTGCGGTTGGCAACGACAGGCAATACCAGCGCTTCTGCGACCTCATCGGTGCGCCGGAGCTTGCGAGTGATCCGCGCTATGCGGACAACGTTGGCCGCCTTGAACATCGCGATGAACTGGTTGCGACGATCGCCGGTCTGCTCGAATCCTGGCAGAGCGACAAGCTACTGGCCGCCATGGAAGCGCAAGGCATACCCGGCGGGCCGATCAACACGGTGCCCGAGGTGCTGGCAAGCGAGCAGGTGAAGGCACGCGACATGCGAATTCAGATGCCAATGACGGCGGCGGCAGACGGTCACGTTGAGCTCCTCGGGAATCCGCTGAAGTTTTCCGAATCGCCGGTGAGCTACCGGCGTTCACCGCCCGACTGCGGGGCGGACACCGACGCCACGATCCGCGAACTGCTTGGCGATGACGCGCTGCTGCAGGCGCGTGAAGCTGGCCTGCTGGGAGAGACCTAGATGGACGCACTGCTGACCGACGAACAACGCAGCCTGCGCACCGCCGCCCGCGAGCTGGCCGAGTCCGAGTTCCTACCGCTGGCAGAAGGCGTTGACCAGAGCGAGGAATACCCCTGGGACAGCATCGCGAAGCTGGCGGACGCGGGCTTCATGGGCATGACCATCCCGCAGGCTTACGGCGGCCGCGGCATGAACTACCTCGATGCAGTCGTGGTCATCGAGCAGATGGCGCGCTGCTGCGCGACCATGGGGCGCATCACGGTCGAAGCCAACATGGGCGCCATCGGCGCCATCATGGCCTACGGCTCCGAAGCGCAGAAGCAGCGGGTGGCGCCTTACGTCCTCAAGGGCGACAAGCCCGCGATCTGCATCACCGAGCCCGGCGCCGGCAGCGCTGCAACCGAAATGACGACAACCGCCGTAAAGAAAGGCGATCGCTACGTTATCAACGGCGAAAAGTACTGGATCCGGCGGCGGCGTGTCGAAGGTGCACCTGATCTTTGCCCGCGTTGAGGACGACGGCGAATACCTGGGTATCGGCGGTTTCATCGTCATACGCGGCGAAGACGATTCAGGCCTCCTGATCGGCGAACGCGAGCCGGCGATGGGCGTGCGCGGCATTCCCGAAACCTACGTTCACTTTAAGGATCTCGAAGTTTCTGCCGATATGCTGGTCGTGCCACCGGATGGCCTCCGCCGCGGCTTCGCCGGACTCATGAACGCCTATAACAGCCAGCGGGTCGGCGCCGGCACGGTTGCTCTCGGCATTGCGACCGGTGCCTACGAGCGCGCGGTGGACTACGTCAGGGAACGTGAGCAGTTCGGACGGCCGATTGCCGAGTTCCAGGGGCTGCAGTGGATCGTGGCCGATATGGCCGTCAGCCTGTCGGCCGCTCAGGCACTGCTCTACGGCGCGGCGGCGAATGCCGGCGACGGCTTTCCGTCCATGCTCGACGCCGCCAAGGCCAAGATCCTGGCCGCAGAGACGGCCAACAAGGTCACCAACGACGCGCTGCAGCTGCACGGCTCGATGGGCTACTCGCGGCGGCTGCCGCTGGAGCGCGCGGTCCGCGATGCGCGCATGTTCACGATTGCCGGCGGCACAGCACAGATACTGCGTACCCAGGTGGCAAGCCAGGTCCTCGACATGCGCCTGCCGCAAACCCGCGACGGCTATCTGAAACAGTAACAACCGGATTCGGGGGGATCCTGACCATGGCCAACACCAAACCCACCGCGATAGGCACCGGCGCGAAAGACTGCCGCGACGTCCCCGTCTCCTATGCCAACAGCGACGCCATTGCGATGCTGGAAAGAGCCCATGAAGAGTTTCTGGCCTTCGAAGGCGATTCGCTCGCGACCGTCAACGCGCTGCTCGAAAAGCACCCGGACTTCATGATGGCGCAGCTCTACAAGGCGGCCTACCTCACTCAGTCCATGGAGACCCGCATCTTCGACGACATGGTCGCCGCCGTGGACGGCGCCGACGCGCTATCGGGCACGGCGAACGATCGCGAACTCTTTCACCTGGCCGCGGTAAAGGCCTGGGTAAGAGGCGACTTCTTCGGTGCCGTCATGCAGTGGGAGAACGCGTTGACCCGTTACCCGCGCGACCTGCTGGCGCTGCAGCTCATTCACCTGACCGACGTCCTGCTGGGCGACGTAACGGGCCAGCGCGACAGCGTGGCGCGAGTGTTCAACCTGTGGAATGAAGGCATTGAGGGCTACGCCCACGTCCTTGGCTTCTACTCGTTTGGACTCCTCGAAAACGGCGACTACACGCGTGCCGAGGAAATGGGGCGACGCTCACTGCAACTGTTGCCCAATAACCCCTACGCCGTGCATGCGGTCTGTCACGTCATGGAAATGCAGGGCCGCCAGGTGGGCGGTCA
>CAZFVT010000388.1:0-3747 GCA_964522355.1 uncultured Woeseiaceae bacterium
TCAAGACCTTCCAGGTCATCACGCTGTACGGCGCCGGTGATCCGAAGATGATGGCTGGCGGTATCTCGCAGGCTCTCATGACGACGGTACTGGGCCTTGTGGTTGCCATCCCGATGGTACTCATCCACACCCTGGTCAGCGGTCAGAGCAAGCGCATCGTTAACATTCTGTACTCACAGAGTGCCGGCATCGTAGCTCAGCACGCTGAGCGTCACGGCCACGGCTAAGTCGAGACAGGAGACAAACGGTGCTCTTGATACTAGACGCATTTGAAGCTATCCGAGACTTCATGGAGCTTGGCGGACCGGTACTACGCTGGATTGCCATCAGTATCTTCGTGATGTGGACGCTTATCGTCGAGCGCCTGATCTTCTTCCGCACCAACATGCGTGCCATTGCCGCCCAGACCCGGGAGCAGTGGGAAGCACGCACGGAGCGGAGGTCGTGGCATGCACATCAGATCCGGGAGGGGATGATCTCCCGGTTCTCGATGGCCACGAACAAGGGTATCCCCATGATCCAGACACTGGTCGCCCTGTGTCCGCTGCTCGGTCTGCTGGGCACGGTAACGGGTATGATCAAGGTGTTTGAGGTCATGGCGGTATCCGGATCAGGAAACGTAAGGGCGATGGCCGCCGGCGTGAGCCAGGCCACCGTCCCAACCATGGCGGGAATGGTTGGCGCACTGTCAGGTGTACTGCTGGTTACATTGCTGACACGCCGCGCCGAGCGTGAGGTCGAGTTCCTTGAGGACTCACTCACGATGGATCACTAAAGGAGTCTGCCGATGCGAAAAGGATCGCAAGCCGCCTTCGAGCAAGACGAAGAAGAGAATGAGATCAACCTGACGCCCATGCTGGACGTCGTGTTTATCATGCTTATCTTCTTCATCGTCACGGCATCTTTCATCCGGGAGTCCGGTCTGGACGTCAACCGGCCTGATTCACCGATGAATCAGACCAAGTCCGAGGACGTCAACATCCTGATTGCCATCTCACCAAACGATGAGATTCTCATCGACAACCGGTCGATCGACCCGCGTGCTGTTCGCGCTAACATCGAACGACTGCATGCGGAGAATCCGACGAGTTCGGTGGTGATCCAGGCCAGCCGGCGATCAACCAACAAAATGTTGGTGCAGGTAATGGATGCAGCACGCCAGGCCGGTGTCTACAACATATCGATGGCAGACAGCACGTCGTAGCGGGTAACAGGGGCAGATTGTTCGCCCCTTCACCAGGAATTAATTATGCGTAAAACACCCGGATCAGCTACCGAAGAAGACGACAATGAGATCAACCTGACGCCGATGCTCGACGTCGTGTTTATCATGCTCATCTTTTTCATTGTTACCGCATCCTTCATTAAGGAAGCGGGCATTGACGTGCGACGCCCGGACGCGCCGACGGCCGACAGTCAGGACGATGCGGCCATTCTCATCGCCATCAGCGAAGGCGATGAGATCTGGATAGACCGTAAGGAAACCGATCCCCGGTCTTTGCGGACGGTAATCGAGCGCCTGCATGCGGAAAACCCCAAAGGTTCGATCGTGATCCAGGCCGACCAGGAATCCACCCACGAAATGCTGGTGGTGGTCATGGAGGCCGCCAAGGCAGCTAATGTCAGCAGCATCGCGATCGCGACCGAAACTGACTAGAAACCTTTGCAGAAGTTTTATGTCAACATTTCATATCGGCTGGCGATTGGCGGGAAGATCGCCCACTAAGGAGCAAGCAATATGGTAGGCCGTTATATCTTTTCCATCGTCGTCGGTGTCGCCGTGACTTTAAGCCTGCTGTTTATCATGCAGCTCTTGATCGTCACCGGTAAGCAGGCGCTGACCGAACCGCGCGAGCGTTATCAGCTGGAATTCGTGCGCGTTCGCCGCAACGAGAACGTCAACACCGAAGACTATCAGCCGGAAAAACCGCCACCGCCGCCGGAAGTGCCGCCGGAGGTGCCGCCGCAGGAAATGGACAACGTTGATCCGAATGCTCCGTCGATTAACGTCGCCGCACCTGACGTCGGACCGGTCAGCGACATCGGTGGCCCGGGTGGCATGAACATCGCGGAAGGTGATTACCTGCCTATCGTGAGGGTTGCCCCGGTGTATCCGGCTCGCGCGCTGTCGAGGGGGCTTGAGGGCTATGTAGACCTTGAGTTTTTCGTGACGGCGGCTGGCACGGTTCGCGACCCGGTCGTGCTGTTCTCCACCAGCAGCCTGTTTGAACGAGCAGCGACCCGCGCCGTCCTGAAGTTCAAATACAAGCCTCGCGTTGTTGATGGCGTACCGGTTGAAGTTCCGGGCGTGAAGACGCGAATCAGCTTCCAGATTGAAAACTAGCTAGCGAAGACTGGCGGGATAGTAACCGTTGAACGACGAACGGATTCATTGAGGATAAAAGGTATGAATCAGGCAAATGGACTCACCAGCAGGCTGATTACCCTGTTACTCACTGCAGTACTCGCAGCCGCACCGGCAATCGCTCAGGAAGAAGACGAGCGGGCGCGACGGGACAAGCAGGAAACAAAACAGGCCCAGGCGGTAAGTAAGGAGATCTACGACCAGATCCAGAAAGCCCAGGAGGAAGTTGACGCCAAGAACTACAACGAGGCGTTGAAGATTCTCGATCGGCTTCGCAGCAAGGACAGCCTGACGGATTATGAACGTCAGAACGTTCTTAACTACGTCGGCTTCGTCCACTACAACATGGACAACATCGACGCGGCGATCGCGACCTACGTGGAAATGCTGAAGATTCCGACCATGGAAGACCAGGTTCGGAAGCAGACGATTTACACGCTGGCCCAGCTCAACACGATGCAGGAAAAGTACACCGACGCAATTAACCTGCTCGATGAGTACTTCGTGCTGGAGACCAATGCGGCCGCTGACGCCTACATTCTCTACGCCCAGAACCTGTACCAGGTGAACCGTTACAACGACATGGTTCCGGCCATTGAGAAAGGCATGAGCGTCGCCGAAGCGCGTGACAAAGAGATCAAGGAAGACTGGTATGTCCTCCTGAACTTCGCGTACTTCCAGCTCGAAAACTACGAGAAGGTTCGCGACATTCAGAAGACGCTGCTCGTTAAGTGGCCGAAGAAGCGCTACTGGTTCTCCCTGGCCGGCGCCTATACAGAACTGGGTGAAGACGAGAACCTCGTTTACGCCTACGATGCCGCACACACCCAGGGCCTGCTCGAGAAAGAAGCCGAGCTGGTCACAATGGCGCAGCTCTTCCTTCAGGCCGAAGTGCCGTACAAAGCGGGCACCCTGCTGCAAGGCGAGATCGAATCGGGCCGCGTAAGCGGCGAGGCGAAGAACTACCGCTTGCTGTCGCAGGCCTGGCAGCTAGCCCAGGAAGACGAACTCGCGATTCCGGCCCTTCAGGCCGCGGCGAAAGGCACCGACGATGGTGAGCTTGACGTGCGTCTCGGCAACGCTTACCTCAACCTGAGCCAATACCAGAACTGCGCCGATGCCGTTCGGTCAGGGCTCCGGAAGGGTGGCCTGAAGAAGGAAGAGAACGCGCAGATCTCCCTCGGCATGTGCCTGTACAACCTCAAGGAATATCAGCCGGCGATTACCGCGTTTGAAGCGGCGAGCAAGGACCGTGGTTCGCGCCAGATTGCCGCGCAGTGGATTGCGGTCATCAACAGTGACCTCGAGCGCAACGAGCAGATTCGTCTCGCAGAAGCGGCTGCCCGTCGTCAGGCGGAGGCCCTTGAGAAGCGCCTCGAACG
>CAZFVT010000389.1:0-2722 GCA_964522355.1 uncultured Woeseiaceae bacterium
ACGAGAATAGAGGCCACGGATTCTCTTCTTGTTATTAGACTGGGATGCCTAAATCAACACAGCGCTTTTACAAGCCGATTACGTGTACGTTTCGGGATTGTGACAACCCCCTCAATTTGATCGGCCGGTCTTTCGGCGCTGGCCATAACGCGACCACACGGTAGGCATATCCCCTCATTCCACGGCCGCCCGCCAGCATCGAGAATCGGGATCTTCGCTAGCGAGAGAAGATCGGTATGGCGCAGAACGTAAGGGCGGTCCTCGCCGAGCTGCATGCGGATCACCGCAATATGGGCCTGTGCCTCGCCGTCCTCGAGCGCGAGGCGAACCGTATCTACGACAACGAGGAGATGGACATCGAGCTCATGCACGATGTCATGACCTACATGGTCGGTTACCCCGATGCCGTACATCATCCCCGCGAAAACCGCCTTTACGCGGAACTGAAGCAGGCCCGGCCGGAGCATTGCCGGGATCTTTCACGTATCTACACGGACCATCAGACGATCGCGGACCGGGGACTCGAGCTCCGGCAGATGTTCGAAGCTGCCGCTGCCGGCGCCGCGGTGAAGCGCAAGCAGCTGGTAGCCGATGCCCTGCGCTACGTTGAAACCCTGCGCAATCACATGCGCTGGGAGGAAGCGGATCTGTTCAAACGCTGCGGTGAGCTGGATCAATATGACCCGGAGGAAGCGAGCGACGAGAATCCGCTGGCGGATGACCCTTTGTTCGGCGGCGAAACCGAAGCGCGCTTCGCTCGCCTCCTGGCCTGCATAGAAGACGCGCGGCAGCTGCGGTAGCCGCATGACCGGCATTCTGCCGGGGGACTCCGAAGAAGATCAGAAATACCAGGCAAGCTGTGCGAACACGCCGGCCGTCCGGGAAAAGTACTGGTCCGGTGGAAAGACGCTTGCAATGCCCCCGAACTCGCTGCCGTCAGGACCCATAGGCAGATTTGCGGCGGCGAGCAGGGTCAGGTTATCGCCAAGACTGTGCTGCAGCACGACCTGCAGCAGCGCGCTTGGATCGTCGATGTTGGCAAAGACGTTCGGCGTCAAAATCCATAGCGGCGTCAGCTCGATGGTGACGCCGGCCGCGAGATAGTTGCGGCCGATCGTAAAGGTCTCAGCGCGCGCGAGCCGCTGCGCCAACTCGGCATCGGCGGCGATATCGGCCACGCTGTAACCGTCCGAACGCAGGCCCCAGCCGTTGTGGTAGTACTCGACTGCCACGGTCATGTTCCGGCCCCAGGCGGTCCAGGAGTAGCTGAGGTTGGCCAGCCATTCGGTGACCCACCCGCTACCCGTATCGGCAGTGATCACATCAGCCCGAAGAATTGCTCCGCCGAGACTCACGCCGGCGCCCAGACCCACCGTGTTGCGATCACGGTTGTCCGCCAGCAGCACGTCAAACTCGCTGTTGCCGACAATCCCGTGGTACTTGAGCGCGGTCGTCGACTCCCGGGCACTGAAGTCGCCACTGATCAGGTCACGCCGCCCCACGTAGGCTAACTGCAGGTCATCACCGTTGCTTCGCAGATACTGCGCATAGAGCATGTCATCGCCGGTCTTGTACTCGGTATCTACAGTCGCCGGGTCGAAGGGATTGACGATATCCATCGGCGCATAGAACAGGCCGCCGCCCCAACTCAGCGCCTGTCGCCCAAAGCGAACCACGGTGCGCTCGCTGGTCCAGGACACCGACAATCGATCGAGCCGGTGGATCAGTCGCGAGCTGTTGGTTTCGCGGATGCTGTGGGTCAGGTCGAACCAGCGACGCGAATCGTCGAGAACACCCAGGGTGGACGGATCCCCGGCGAGCAGGAATTCGCTGGCAATACGCTGGTTGTCGCCGGCGATGACAAACGCCTGGTAGTCGGCGTCGATTGACCAGCTGCCATAGGACGCGGCCATTTTTAGCCGCAGATCGGACTCCGCCGTGGTTCCGGTGCTGCCCGCCGGGGCACGGAACACGCTGTTGTCCGGATAGCTGTCGCCGAGGACGCGCGCTTTCAGATGGCCGCTTAAATCAGCCTCGGCGGCGACTGCCGACGAGGCCAGGCACAATGCCATCAGCCACCAGCGGCAGCATTCACCCGGCATTTTGCGCTATGTCATCGATGATTCGGCCGTCGAGCATGCGAATGAGGCGCCGTGCGTAATTCATTACCCGCTTGTCGTGAGTGGCAATGACAAAGGTCGTGCCATGACCCTCGTTGAGTCGCACGAACAGCTCCATCAGGTCGTCGGAGGTTTTTGAATCGAGGTTGGCGGTCGGCTCGTCGGCCAGCACCAGGGCCGGGCCGGACACGATCGCGCGTGCGACCGCAACGCGCTGCTGCTGGCCGCCCGACATGTCCACCGGGCGGCGGTCCTCAAGACCTGCGAGCCCCACTTCGGCAAGTATCTCTTCGGCTCTGTCGAGACGCTCGGCGCCGGGCACGCCCTGCACCTGCATAACGAACTCGACGTTCTCGCGAGCCGTGAGTACGGGTATCAGGTTGTAGGCCTGGAAGACGAAACCGATCTGACGCAGACGCAGCTCGGCCAGCGCTGCCTTGCCCAGGTTATCGATCCGCTGCCCGCCCACCCAGACTTCGCCGCTGTCCGGCAGGTCCAGGCCGCCAATGGCGTTCAGCAAGGTCGTCTTGCCGCCGCCGGACGGTGCCGACAGGCAGACGAAACCGCCACTGTCTATCTCCAGATCGACGTGATCGCGCGCC
>CAZFVT010000389.1:2732-3740 GCA_964522355.1 uncultured Woeseiaceae bacterium
GTCTCGTCACCCTGGTAATAGGTCTTGCACAGGTCAATGCAGCTTACGGCCGACATACTTACACCTTCCGGATTGCGTCCATGGGCTCATAGCGCGACGCCCGCCACGCCGGAGACAGGCTTGCGAGGAACCCGAGCGTCAGAACGACGACGTTGGCAAGCAGCACGTCGTCCCAGGTTAGCTGGGGATAGAGAACGTTCGACATGCCATACATTTCCATGCCGGCAGCGACCGCGGACAGGTCCATACCGTCTTCGAACGGCAGCACGGTCAGCCAGGCCAGCACTGAACCCAGCAGCAGGCCCATACCGAGCAGCATCAGGGATTCGATGACAACCTGCGCCAGGATCGCAACCGGCCGCATGCCCAGCGCCAGCATCAGCCCGATCTCTCGAACCCGCTCGAACACGGCCATCACCAGGGTGTTGACGAGGCCGAACGACAGCGCAAGAAAAATCACGACAAACCAGACGAGGACGAAGCCGTCCATGACCTTCAGCATGCTGCCGAGGTAACTGGCGATCTCGGTCCAGCGCAGCACTTCGAGATCGTTGCCCAGCGCCGAGTCTACGTCCTGAAAAACGCCTTCGATATCGCGGTAGTCGTCGCCGATCGCCGCGACTTCAGTGACGCGATCCGGGATACGCAGCATCGCCGCAACAACGGCCTTGCCGGCGTAGACGGCCGCTTCTTCCTGGGCGTCGAGCTTCGCCTCGTACACCCCGACGACCCTGAAGCCGCGATCCGCGATCTCGTTGTCCGGATCCTGGCTCATCACCACGACCCGCTTGCCGAGCTCCGTGTCCAGCCGTTCCAGCAGCCGCTGACCGACGATCAGGCCGCGATCATCGGCGTCCTCAAGGAAGCGCCCCGCAATGATCGATCGAGACAGCTGCGTGAGTACGTCATCGCGCGCCGGATCTATGCCTACGAGATACACCCCTCGCGACTCACGCTCGCTGCTGATGACCGCGGGCACATTGATGCGACTGCTCCAGGCCGTCACGT
>CAZFVT010000390.1:0-2818 GCA_964522355.1 uncultured Woeseiaceae bacterium
TCGAAAGCCGCCACTACGAGCGCTGGAAGACAAACAACTGGTTTGCCCCCAGCGGGTCGGGCGACCCTTACTGCATCGTCATTCCGCCGCCGAACGTAACCGGTACCCTGCACATGGGGCATGCGTTTCAGGACACCATCATGGACACCCTGATCCGCTACCACCGTATGAAGGGCGATAACACCCTCTGGCAGTGCGGCACCGACCATGCCGGCATCGCCACGCAGATGGTCGTGGAGCGACAGCTCAACGGTGAGGGCAGATCGCGCCGCGATCTTGGTCGCGAGAATTTCGTCGAACGTGTGTGGCAGTGGAAGGAGGAATCCGGCGGCAACATCTCCGAGCAGCTTGAGATGCTCGGCGCCTCGGTCGACTGGTCGCGCGAACGATTCACGATGGATCCCGAGCTGTCGGCTGCCGTCACGGAGGTCTTTGTCCGGCTCTATGAAGAAGGTTTGATCTATCGCGGCAAGCGCCTGGTGAACTGGGACCCGGTCCTGCACACCGCGCTGTCCGACCTCGAGGTCCTGTCGGAAGAGGAACCGGGACATCTGTGGCATTTCCGCTATCCGCTGGCCTCAGGCAGCGGTCATATCATTGTCGCCACAACCCGGCCGGAGACGATGCTGGGAGACAGTGCCGTCGCCGTGCACCCGGACGACGATCGGTATCGCGACCTGATTGGTCAAAACGTCGAGCTGCCGCTGGTCGGACGCCTGATCCCGATCGTTGCTGACGACTACGTCGACGCCGAGTTTGGCACCGGCTGCGTGAAGATAACGCCGGCCCATGACTTCAATGACTACGAGGTCGGGCAGCGGCACGATCTGCCGAAGTACAACATCTTCGACGACAACGCGGCGATCAACGATGAGGCGCCCGAAAAGTACCGCGGCCTGGACCGGGAAGACGCGCGCAAACTGATCGTTGAGGATCTCGATGCGCTCGGTCTGCTGGAGAAAGTAGAGGACTACAAGCGAAACGTGCCGCGAGGCGACCGCAGCGGGTCAATCGTTGAGCCCTATCTGACGGACCAGTGGTATGTGAACATCAAGCCACTGGCAGAGCCGGCGATTGCTGCCGTCGAAGACGGGCGCATTCGCTTCGTTCCAGAAAACTGGTCAAAGACCTACTTTGACTGGATGCACAACATCCAGGACTGGTGCATCAGCCGTCAGCTCTGGTGGGGCCACCGCATTCCTGCCTGGTACGACGCGGACGGGAACGTCTACGTCGGCCGCGACGAAGCGGAGGTCCGCCAGGCTCATGACCTGGACGCAAGCGTCACACTGACCCAGGACGAAGACGTTCTCGATACCTGGTTTTCGTCGGCGCTGTGGCCGTTCTCGACGCAGGGCTGGCCGGCGAAGACCCCTGACCTCGCGACCTTCTATCCCGGCCAGGTGCTGGTTACCGGCTTCGACATCATCTTTTTCTGGGTCGCCCGTATGATCATGATGGGCCTCAAGTTCATGGGCGACGTGCCGTTCCGCGAGGTCTATATCCACGGCCTGATCCGCGACCCCGACGGCCAGAAGATGTCCAAGTCGAAAGGCAACGTGCTGGACCCGCGTGACCTGATTGAAGGCGTGAGTCTCGACGCGCTGCTCGCCAAACGCACCACCGGGTTGATGCAGGATCACCTGAAGCCAAAGATCGAAGCGGCCACTCGAAAGCAGTTTCCGGAGGGTATAAAGGACTACGGCACAGATGCGCTGCGCTTCACCTTTGCCTCGCTGGCGACGACCGGGCGCGATATACGCTTCGACCTTGGGCGCATCGAGGGTTACAAGAATTTCTGCAACAAGCTGTGGAACGCTTCCCGGTACGTCCTGATGAACACCGAGTCGCTCGACGAGGGCGAGCTCGAGTTCAGCGCTGCAGATCGCTGGATCCGTTCGCGATTCGACCGAACGGTTGAGGCTACACACAAGGCGCTGGCCAGCTACAGACTCGACCTGGCATCTCAGGCGATGTACGAGTTTACCTGGCACGAGTTCTGTGACTGGTATCTGGAACTCTCGAAGCCGGTCCTGCAGTCCGACGAATCCAGTGCGGCAGAGAAGCGCGGCACACAGCGAACCTTGATCGACATCCTGGAAGGCCTGTTGCGCCTCATGCACCCGCTGATCCCCTTCATAACCGAAGAGATCTGGAGTGAAGTGGGTCCGCGCGCCGGCGCTGAAGGCGAAACAGTCATGCTTCGGCCCTACCCCGAATCGTCCGCCGAGAATCGTGATACAGCCGCTGAGGCTGAGCTCGACTGGGTGATGCGATTTATCCTTGGCATTCGGCAGATTCGTGGCGAGATGGACATCGCGCCCGGCAAGCCTCTGCCCGTTCTCATGCAGGGCGCCTCGGACAACGACCAGCGCCGCGCGCAGGATTATCAGAATCTGCTGCATCGGGTTGGCCGCGTCGAATCCATAACCGTTCTGGCCGACGACGCGGAAGCGCCGAACTCGGCGACTGCACTGTTGGACGATTTGCGCCTGCTGGTTCCCATGGCCGGCCTGATTGACGTCGATGCCGAGCGACAGCGTCTCGAAAAACTGCGTGACAAGGTTTCGGTCGATCTCAGCCGAAGTCAGGGCAAGCTGGGCAACGAGCGATTCGTCAACAATGCGCCTGAACAGGTGGTCACACAGGAACGTGAGCGCGTGGTGGAATTCGAGAAGCAGCTCGCCAGCATCAGCGAGCAGCTGCAAAAACTGGACGCTATTGCCTGACGGACGCGAACGAGTGTGGACTGGATCACACTCTTCCGGCAATTTCGTGCAAGCCACCGCGGTATCGGGAAGTATTGGCTATCGCTGGA
>CAZFVT010000390.1:2857-3736 GCA_964522355.1 uncultured Woeseiaceae bacterium
GCGCGGTGACTCGCTGGAGCAGGTGACTTCCGACACGGTCGACCACCGTGGTGCCCTTGAAGGCGCGCGGCAGGGACTGGCGAGCATCATCCTTGGCAAGGACGAGGAGATTTCGCTGGCACTAAGTTGCCTGATTGCCCGCGGCCACCTGCTCATCGAAGACCTCCCCGGGCTCGGCAAGACCACCCTCGCACAGGCTATTTCCAGCGTGCTGGGATTAAGCTACCACCGCATCCAGTTCACCAGCGATTTGCTGCCTGCTGACATTCTCGGCGTATCGATCTTTAACCGTGACAGCAATCGATTCGAGTTTCAGCCCGGACCGATATTTTCGCAGTTGGTGCTCGCCGACGAAGTCAATCGCGCGACGCCGAAAGCACAGAGTGCGTTGCTGGAAGCCATGCAGGAACAGCAGGTTTCTGTCGATGGCCAGACCTATGATCTCCCCGAACCGTTCTTTGTTGTTGCGACACAGAACCCGGCCGACCAGATTGGCACCTTTCCACTGCCCGAATCACAGCTCGACCGCTTCCTGATGCGCCTCGAACTCGGCTATCCCGATCAACAAAGTGAGCGCGCCCTGATCACCGGAGAAAGTCGCCGCAGCATGCTCAGAAGCATCGACGCGGCGATGACGCCCGAGGTGCTGCAGCAGCTGCAGGCGCAGGCAGAACGCGTACCGATGAGCGACCCGCTGGTTGACTACATCCAGGCCCTGGTCCGGCAGACGCGCGAGTCCCCGAACATCGAGGTCGGGCTGTCACCGCGTGGCTCCCTCGCACTGACGGCCGCCGCCCGGGCTCACGCCTACGTCATGGGGCATTCGGGCGTCTTCCCCGACAACTTCGTGCGACCCACCAAACCCAAGACCGAGGAGAT
>CAZFVT010000391.1:0-1051 GCA_964522355.1 uncultured Woeseiaceae bacterium
GACAGCAGGTGGTCGCGTTCGTCCAGCAGCTCCGCCAGCGTGAACTCTACAAGCCGCCGGGCGTCGCCGAGGCGATAGATTGGGCACAGGCACTGGCCCGTCTTGACGTCGTTGAGCTTGACGAGGACGAGGTCCAGGCATCCATCGGCAG
The DNA here is from genome assembly GCA_964522355.1 of uncultured Woeseiaceae bacterium. Lineage (GTDB taxonomy): Bacteria > Pseudomonadota > Gammaproteobacteria > Steroidobacterales > Woeseiaceae > JBFGFX01. Next base: position 152 of record CAZFVT010000391.1, read on the forward strand.
TCTCCTCAAGTATCAGGACGACGTTGCGGCGCTGGGTGGTGACACCGTCCGACAGCTGTTGGCGTCATCGACGTCGACTGCCTAGGGGATGGCACAGAACGGTCAGTTCGCCGGCAACCTGCAGGCGTTTTGCCGGTTGCTTCGCGCCAGTGGTATGCCGGTCGCCTCCGGCCAGGTACGCGCCGCGTTTCGCGCGCTGACCCTCATCGATCTGTCGCGTCGTGAAGACGTATTCGTTGCTTTGCGCGCCACCCTCGTGACGGATGCGAACCACCTGGGCCGCTTCTCGTCCGTGTTTGCGAAGGTCTTCGAAGGGGCAGAATTGTGGACGCTGCCGGCCAGTGAAGTGCCGCCGGACTCGTCCGGTCCCGTCGCGTCGGCGCCGACGCCTGTCGCTTCACCAGGATTCAGGCCACAGGCAGACGCCGAACCTGCATCCGAGGACGACAACGGCGCCGTCGACGGCGGCAGCTCAACCGTCGAACGCCTCGCCCACAAAGACTTTGAATCGATGAGTGCCGACGAACTGCGGCGGGTGACGGATGCACTTCGGCGCATCGAGCTAAGCCCGCCCGCCGAGCGCGGGCGTCGCTACGAGTCTCGCTCGTCGGGCGACCGCGTCGATCTGCGGCAATCGATCCGCGACATGCGCCGCAGCAACAACGAGTTTGTCAGGCTGGCAAAGAAACGCCGCCGGACTCGACAGCCTGATGTCGTGCTTTTGTGCGACGTGTCGGCCTCGATGAGTGCCTATTCGCGACTGTTTCTGCACTTTGCCCATGCGACGACGGCGCGGCGGCCCGGCACCCGCACCTTCGTCTTCGCAACTCGATTGACCGAAATCAGCCAGCGGCTGCGAGCCCGCAATGTCGACGAGGCGCTGGCGGGCGTCGCATCGGG
>CAZFVT010000391.1:1075-3732 GCA_964522355.1 uncultured Woeseiaceae bacterium
AGAGCCTGGCTGCGTTCAATCACCTGTGGCTGCGGCGACTGCCGCTGCACGAAGCTACGGTCGTTCTGCTCAGCGACGGACTGGAACGTGATACAGAATCCGACCTTGAATTTCAGATGGCGCGCCTGCATCGTTCCTGCCGCCATTTAATATGGCTCAACCCGCTGCTGCGCTATGCGCAGTTCAAACCGAGAGCCTACGGAATCCGAACCATGCTGCCGCACGTTGATACGTTCCTGCCCGCGCACAGTCTCGATAGTCTGCGTGAGCTGGCGATCGCCGTCGCTCGAGGAGTGCGGGGCGGGGAGTCGGTTGCGTCATGAGCGTTCGTGACCTCGTCCGCTTCTTCGAGGCGCGGAAGGCAGATAGTGAGGGGCTGGTGCTCGCTACGGTTTTTGACACTCTCGGCTCGACCTATTCGAAAGCCGGCGACCGCATGCTGATCGCAGGCAACGGCGACTTCCAGGGCATGCTTTCCGGCGGGTGTCTTGAGGGTGACCTCGCGGAGCGCGCCATCCAGGTGGCTGAAACCGGCAACGCACAATCAGTGACCTACGACCTCCGCGAATCGGATGAGGATCTCTGGGGACTTGGCGTCGGCTGCGAAGGGCTCATGCGGATCTTCCTGCAGCGACTCGAGGCCGACGAGGCCCACGAGCCGTTCCCGTCACTCGTTGATTGCCTGCTGGGTGAGTCGCCGGGTGAGCTCCTGACCATTATTGAGAGCAGCGTCTCCGGGATAGAGCCAGGCGCCGCCATGCTGCGGCGGGTCAAGGATGAACAGACTTTCGGCATCGCCGCACATGCGCTGGCGCCATTGCGACAGGAGTTTGAGCGGCTCGGTGAAACGGGTGGCGCCGCCGTCGGCCAGGTCGAGGTCGACGGAGAGACGGCATCGTACATCTATGCACCGCTGCTCCCTGCGAAACGAATCCTGGTTCTGGGCGGCGGTCTGGATGCCGAGCCGGTGGTTCGAATGCTCAGCGAGCTCGGCTGGCGTGTGTTTGTGCAGGATCATCGCCCGGCCTACATCGACAAGGGCGACTTTTCGGATGCCGAATCCGTCAGCTGCGTTCCGGCCGATGAGCTGTCGGACCTCGTCGATCTGGCGCGCTTCGACGCGGCGATCTGCATGAGTCATCACCTGGTCAGCGACAAGAGCTATCTGCGACAGTTGGCGGAAACGCCGGTGCCATACATTGGGTTACTCGGGCCAGTGAACCGTCGTAACCGATTAATGGAAGAACTTGGCACGCTCGCCGAGCGACTGGAGGGTCGCCTCCACGGGCCGGCGGGACTCGACATTGGCGGCCGCGGTCCTGCAGCGATCGCGCTGTCGATCGTGGCGCAGATGCACCAGGAGCTGGTTCGCGGCTAGTCGTCGGTGGCGTCTTTGCCGGGCAGGAAGACGTTAACAATCATCTCCGCCAGGGCGTCGACGTTTTCTGGCTGATCGAAATCGATGCCGCTGGTGTTGCGAATCTCCAGAGCGAGCGCCAGCGTTCCGCCGGAGGTCACCCGAATCAGGTTGAACAGCAGCGCCGGATCGCCCGGCGGGGCGATGCCCTGTTCCTGCAGTGGGCGAAGTTCGCTGACAACCGACTGAAAGATCGGGCGCAGGTGCATATCGACCAGCCAGTCCAGGCGGCTGCTGCTGTGACTGGATTCCTGCAGCATGAGTTTGTGCAGCGCCGGCTTACCGGCCGCATACCTGACATAGGCGCGAATCATGGAGGCCATTCTTTCGCGCGGCGGTTTTGATGCCGATTTCTTCCGGGCCTCGATCAGGGACGCCGTGAACTCCGAGAAGACCCGATCGGCGGCAGCGCGCCACAGCTCTTCCTTGTTTTTGAAATGGTAGGTGATGAGCGGATGATGCACGCCGGCGCGTTCGGCGATATCGCGCGTTGATGTACCTTTGAAGCCATTCTCGGAAAACGCTTCCAGCGCGGCGTCGAGCAATTTCTGCCGAGTCTGGATGCTGCGTTTCTGCTGTTTTCTGGCCGGACGCCTGGCCGCCGTCTCTTCCTGCATGGTTGACGCTCTTCCCTACGGAGATCAACGGCAGAGGATAGCGGCTGGGACTTTATTTTTCCAATCTGGCCCAATAATAGGCCGGCCGCACTACTGCAGGTTGAAGGACATCCGTACGGCGACGCGTCGGGCGACGGCAATTCCGTCAACCATGGACGGCTCGAACTCCCACTGTGACACGGCTTTGATGGCCGAATCGTTGAAGACATCCGAAGGCTCGAACTCGCGAACCTCAACGTCCGTCACGCCGCCGGATTCGTCGACGGTGAAGACCACGTCCACGTAGCCGGACAGGTTTCGTCGCTGCGCGGCGCGCGGGTAGGACGGCGGAACGTACTTGGTTCGTTTCAGGGAGGCAATCGAGACCATCTCAACAGGGGCAGCTGCCTGCGCCTCGGCGCGCGGCGGCGTAACCTCAGACTCCGCCGCGTCTCCGGCTGCCGATTCTGCGACCGCCGATCCTGCGGCTGCCTCAGCGGCATCTGCCGATACCGTTTCTGCATCTCCCGCCTCCGGGATCTCGGCAGTCTCACCGCTGCTAGCCGCATTCGGCGCGGCTTCCGCCGCGCTCTGGAGGTTGTCCTCGATCGCCGCGTGCACATGGATGCGCTTTGGCCTGCGAT
>CAZFVT010000392.1:0-3730 GCA_964522355.1 uncultured Woeseiaceae bacterium
CAGCACGCCGGGGAGGTAGGGGCTCAAGAAGGGATAGACCAGGAACGCCGTTGTGATGAGAGCCAGCACCCATCCAATGGCGCGCCGCGTTGCCTCGAGTACCAGCAGCAGGAGCAGCACGCCGGCGTAGAGGTCGAGCTCATTCGTCTGGCCGCTTTGCGCAATGTCGCTCCAGCGGTTCAGCAAATAGGCAGCGAAGGCGAGCGACAGCATCGGCGGCAGTAGTCGTCCAGAGACGAACGGGTCGAAGCGCTTCGACAGCGGCGTCGTCAGGAACATGACGGTGCAGACACCCGCGAGATGCACGATGCGGATGTCCAGGGCCGACAGCAGCTGGAGTCCGGCGACGTTGAGCAGGTGGAAGACGCCGAGGCCAATAGCGACGGCCGCCACCACGCGATCCATGCCAGGACGGTCCGGCATTATTCCGTCAGGTCCGGGGCGAAGAAGCGGGCGGCGCCGGCATGCAACGGGATAGGCAGATGGAGCGAACGGGCCGGGTCGATCTGCCGGGCGATGGCATTCTGCTCCCGGAACTCATCGAGATGGCCATAGATTGCTGCGGTCACCGCGAACACGACGTCGGCGTCCGTTTTTGAATTCACGATCAGCAGGTTGCTGACGGCGGGCATCGTGATGTCGTCAGGCTGCCGATAGGTCCCGGCCGGCACCTGCTGCGTCGTGTAGTACGGGTAGCGTTCCAGCAGGGCAGCCTGCTTGTCATCAGCGAGTTCGATAAAGGCAAGCTCTTTGGTGGCCAGCGCCTGGCTGACCGCCGCCGTTGGATAACCGGCGAGCGCAAGCGCCGCATCGACGTTGCCGTCACCGAGCTGGGCAAACCCGTCCGTGTAAGAGACGAAGCTGGGCGTGAGATCCGCAGGCTCCATGCCGTGCACGTCCAGCAGTCGCGTCAGGTAACCCCAGGTGCCACCGCCTGCCGGACCAACCGCGACGCGTTTGCCCCGCAGGTCTTCGAAACGCTCAATGTCCGAGCCGGCCAGGGTCACCATGTGCAGTACGCTCGCATGCAGCGCGCCGACGGCCTGGATGCTCAGAGCCGTTTCGTAGGGCGCTTCCGCGTTCGCCGCAAGCCAGGCGAAGTTGCCGTTGGTGATGCCGAGATCGATTTCGCCCGCATCCACGAGCCGCGGATTCTGGATGGCGCCGGCGCTGACCACAGGGAGCATCGTCAGGCCATCGGCGTGACGGGTAACGAGATTCGATGCCGTCTGGCCGACCGGGTAAAACGCACCGCCCAGGCTTGCGGTGCCGATATGCAGTTCGCGAGGTGCTGAAGGATCGGGCGTACAAGCGGCAGCCACGACCAGGACGCCGAGCATCAAACATCGGCACAACAGATTCATCGTATATCCTGTCGATTGACCGGCGATTCCGATTTATAGTACCGAACTCTCTGATTCGGTTCCTGTTTGCCCGGAGCCGCCAGAACAAGAAGAACGAAGAGAGGGGCATGGCAAGCAAAATCCGGCGAGTCGTCACCGGTCACGACGACAAGGGGCGTGCGGTGTGTATCGAAGATGCAACCGCCGAAAAAATCTTTCAGCGGCCAAATCGACCCGGGGTCACGCTGACCAATCTCTGGAAGTGCACAACCAGCCCGGCAGAGTGGGACGGTGCGACCGATACGCTTGACGGTCCATTCGTTCTACAACCCCCCGAAGGCGGCAGCGTTTTTCGCATTGTTGAATTTGAGCCGGAGGATCCCGAGGTGCTCGCCAAACTCGACGGCAAGGCGGCCTTCGCGGAGATGGGTGCCGGCGACAACGTCGTTGCCGATGCGCGTCATCCGTTCATGCATCGTACCGATTCGGTCGACTATGCGATCGTTCTCGAAGGCGAGATCACCATGCTGCTGGACGACAGCGAGGTGCAGCTGTCGGCTGGCGATGTCGTCATACAGCGCGGTACCAATCACGCCTGGTCGAACCAGGGAGACGTGACCTGTCGCATCGCCTTTGTGCTTGTAGATGCGGTCAAAAACCATTCCGCGGAGCCGGCATGAAACTACTTACCTTTAGTCACGACGGTCAGGCCAAAATTGGCATCCGGGTAGAGGATCGGGTAATCCCGTTGGACAGTCTCCTGCCCGACGTGCCAACGACCCTTCGCGGGCTGCTTGAGGCAGGCGAGATGGACGCGGTGCGAGACGCGCTGGCCGGTTCATCCGAAGGCGGGATAGCGCTTGCCGATATCCGTTATCTGCCCTTGATACCGGAGCCCGGGAAGATTATCTGCATTGGTCGAAACTATGCGGCGCATGCCGCCGAGGGCGGCGCTGAAACGCCGACGTTTCCCGAGATTTTCTATCGGGGCAAGTCGACCCTGATTGGTCACGATGCACCGATCATTCGTCCTCAGGCATCCAGCCATCTCGACTTTGAAGGCGAGATCGCGCTCGTTGTCGGCGAGCACTGTCGACACGCAACCGAAGACGACGCGCTCGACTGCATCGCGGGATACACTCTCTTTAACGACGCTACCCTGCGCGACTACCAGCGATTCTCGACGCAGTGGACCATCGGCAAGAACTTCGATGGAACCGGTGCATTCGGTCCGGAGCTGGTTACTGCCGACGAGCTGCCGCCGGCCCTCGAGGGACTGAGCCTGACGACGACGCTGAACGGTGAGCAGATGCAGTACGGCGAGACCAACAACCTCGTGTTTCCAATTCGCGAGCTCATCGTCATCCTCAGTCGCTGCATGACCCTGGAGCCGGGTGACGTGGTCGTCACCGGCACGCCTTCCGGGGTCGGCTATGCGAGGAAGCCGCCGCTCTGGATGAAGGCGGGAGACGTCGTCGAAATTGAGGTGCCTGGCATCGGCACTCTGCGCAACGTCGTCGAAGACGAGGTTGTGAACGCTTAAAGTAGGGGTTCCGGGGGGGAGCTATGAACGAAACGAACAAGACATTCTGGAGCGATCCCGACGTGGGGTTGCTGCTGCTGCGGGTATTTGGCGGCGGGCTCTATTTCCTGCACGGCTTGCACAAGCTCTCCGCGGGGATCGAGGCCCAGACGAACATGCTGGTCGAGGCAGGCTTGCCCGGCTTTCTCATGAACTTCTACGTCGTTACCGAGGTGCTTGCGCCGATCCTTCTTGTGCTGGGCGTCTTCACACGGCTCTCCGCGGCAAGCATCGTGATGACCATGCTGGTCATACTCTATGTCCTGCCATTTCCGATCATGGCCCTGAATGAGCACGGTGCCTGGGTCGTTGAGCTGCAGGTTCTCTACCTGGCGATCCCGCTGGGTCTGTTCTTCACCGGTCCCGGCCGCTTTCGCGTGTGGGGCAGCAAATCGGGAAACTGGCTGCTCGACTGAAGCTCGCCTAGTCGGGCGCGCTTAAGGTCGTTCGGCAAAGAATCGTATTGTCGATTTCGAGATCGGGCGCCCAGATCAGTCGCGCCGCAGGATGCCAGTCGATTTCATCGTAGCCACGCCTCGGCCGCACTGCGGCCGCCGTGTGCTCTGTTGCGGCCGGCCAGCTGCTGTCATCAAATTCAGCGTCATGCCAGCCATCAGGCTCTGGTGAAATCTCTGCGCGGCAGGCGCTGGCCGGGTCGGCGCTGCGCTCACAGTCGCGATTCAGCGGCGCTCGATGGATCGACAGGCAGCGCCAGTGCGCTCCCGACGCATCCAGGAGCTCTCCTGAGTCTGCATCGAGAAATTGCGCGATGAATCCGCCGTCGCCCATTTGCTGGCGACGCGTA
>CAZFVT010000393.1:0-3722 GCA_964522355.1 uncultured Woeseiaceae bacterium
GCTCTGATTCGTTCGGGATCAGCGGTTCGGACTCCTTCGGAATCAGCGGTTCCGATTCGCTGGGGATCAGCGGTTCAGACTCCTTCGGAATCAGCGGTTCCGATTCGCTCGGGATTAGTGGTTCTGACTCCTTCGGAATTAGCGGTTCCGATTCGTTCGGAATTAGTGGATCAGACTCGTTCGGAATCAGCGGTTCCGATTCATTTGGTATTAGCGGCTCCGATGCACTCGGTATCAGCGGATCCGACGAGCTTGGCATCAGCGGATCGGACGCCTTGGGCATCAGCGGTTCGGATGCGCTGGGTATCAGCGGTTCAGACGCACTGGGTATTAGCGGCTCCGACGAGCTTGGGATTAGCGGATCGGACGCCCTGGGTATCAGCGGTTCAGACGCACTGGGCATTAGCGGCTCCGACTCTTTAGGCATTAGCGGGTCCGATGCACTTGGCATCAGCGGTTCCGACGAGCTGGGCATCAGCGGATCGGACGCCCTCGGAATTAGTGGATCGGATCAGATCCATCATGCCTCCGACCTCCTGGTAGTAGGTTCAATCGACTACGTCGGCGAAGACTTCATCTCGGTCGTCGGACAGACGGTCTTCGGCAGCGGTGCGGAGTTCGCAGGGCTTGCGCCTGGAACGACGATCGCTGTTTACGGTGAGATTGATGGCGATACCGGCGGCTACGTTGATACGTCGATAGCGGCGATTGACGCCGGCAGCTCCCAGGAATATCTCCGCTCAACGGTTGATGCGGTGGATACGTCGATCGGTGTTGCCGTCGTTGGTGGCGTTGCGGTCGACTACACGGCACTGCTTGCTGAAGGCGCTGCGCCGGAAGTTGGTCAGGAGATTGCCGTTAGCGGACGTCGCTACAACGACCTCGGAATCTTCGTCGCGGAGTAGAAATCGCAGGCAAAAAAAAGTCGGCGTCCCTGCCGACTTTTAGGTCTCGAATCGACTTTGCAGAAGATGCGAGGGTTGGAGGAGCCGCCCCTGAGCGATTAGAGACGACTCGCGAGCAACTATAGTTTCGAGCAAAAAAATCGGCTGTGATTCTTCTCACAGAAACACTTTCACAAAGAAAAAGGGCGCCAAATTGGCGCCCTTTTTTTACGTAACAACGTAAACGGTTAAATGCCGATTTAACTATTGTCCGGCGCTGAACCGTATTTGTTCCAGATAAGCCTGGAAGCGTTTTTGCTGAATGGCCTGTCGTACCCGTTCGCGCACGCTGTCCAGCGGCGGCGGTACTGATTCGCGAGATTCTTCTCGCAGAATGACGTGCCAGCCGAACTGTGTTTGGACGGGTCGGCTCGAGTAGTTGCCGTCTTCCATGGCCGCGACGGCCGCACTGAATTCAGGGACCATCGTTTCCGGTGTGAACCAGCCGAGGTCGCCACCGTTGGGTCCGGAAGGTCCCGTCGATTTCTCCTGGGCGAGGGTTGCGAAGTCGGCGCCGCCATCAAGCTCTGCAATGATGGCCTGCGCTTCGCCCTGGCTTTCAACCAGGATGTGCCGCGCTTTGAACTCGAGCGGACCCGATGCCGAAGCCTGCTGTTCGTACTCGGCCTGGATGTCTTCTTCCGTGATTTCGAGGCCGGTAATGTAGTTGGTTGCGTAGGTCTGGGCGACAAAGCTGATGGCCTGGAGCTCAAGCTGAGCCTGAACCTCCGTGCTTTCTTGCAGTTCCTTGGCGCCGGGCTGGGTCGCGAGCAGATAAACATCTTCGAGCTCGGTGAGCATCGTGGCACGCTGTTCTGCCGTTGCCATCGAAGCAGGCTGCTGAGTTCGGCTCTGGATGTAGAAGTCTAGCACTGAGCTGTCAATCTCCGTGCCGTTGATCGTGCTGACGGCCTGAGCGTTCGCCAGTCCGGTCACAGCCGTTAGTACGGTGGCGGCAAGAAGGTGAGCTCCAGTTCGCCTGGAACCTCTGAAAATAGTCATAGGTTTGTCCCGTTCTGGTTTGGGTCTTGATGCCCGGTCAACGGCTGTCGCCGGGCGCAATTGCGTTGATGCGAAGTGCGTGGATGTCGGACTCTAGCAGATCGCCGAGCGCCTGATAAACCGACCGGTGCCGCTGGATGCGTGATTGTCCTGAAAAGGCCTTCGACACGATTTTTACGTCGAAGTGCCCGCGTCCGTCTTTCGCCCCCGCATGTCCGGCGTGCAGGTGTGACTGGTCTTTTATAAGAAGCTCGTCCGGCGCGAATGCGTCGACCAGGGCGTCTCGTATCAGGGATTCCCTGTCGCTGCTCAAGGCAGTACCAACTTAAAGGGTTTCACCGTTACCTTGGCGTAGACCCCGGCTTCAATATAGGGATCCGCATCGGCCCAGGTCCTTGCGTCCTCCAGCGAGTCGAACTCGGCAATGATGACGCTGCCGCTGAAGCCGGCCGGTCCCGGGTCTTCGGCATCCGCCGCCGGGTTCGGTCCTGCGACCAGCAATCGACCTTCGGCGAGCAGTGCCTCAAGCCTGGCCAGGTGTGCTTGCCTCGCGCCCTTACGTTTCTCGAGGCTGTCGTCGACGTCCTCACCTACGATCGAGTACCACATCTCATTGCTCCTGTTCGGATGCCGACTCGGCATCTTCGTTAACCTGCGAGACGATCCAGTAGATCTGTGCCGACATGAAAACCACGGTCAGCGCCGTCAAGCCAAACACCTTGAATTTCACCCAGAAGTCTTCGCTGAAGTTATAAGCAACGACGATGTTCAGGATGCCCAGCAGTACAAAGAACCCGGCCCAGATGAGATTGAGGGTACGCATCTGTGCATCGCTGATGTGGCCGACAGGCAGCTCACCAATCAGGTCGAAAAAACGTTGCACGAGCGGCTTGGCGCCAACGAACTGACTGATGACAAAAGCAATCGCCATCGCCCAGTAGAGCGCGGTCGGTTTCCAGTAAAGGAACTGTGCATCCCGGAGGTATAGCGAAGCCCCGCCGAACAAAAACAGGAACAGCGTCGACCACATGAGCATCTTGTCGAGCTTGCCGGTCATTCGATACTTCAGGAACAGGCTGATCGGCATCGTCGCCATCAGGACCAGGATGGCGAAGAAAATGTCTTTATAGAGGTAGCCGGCGAGAAACAACACCAACGGGGCAAAGTCGATAAGAAACAGCATGCTGTCGAGGTCGGGGTTCCTGAGGGAGCCCGATCATATCCCACTCACGGTGCCGTGAACCACCGGCGACGGTTGCGATTGCGGTCCGTCCCGTTTATACAGTGCGCGCATGGCACGCCTCGTACACCTCCATCCGGACAATCCCCAGCCGCGACGCCTGGCTGAGGTGGTCGCGACCATACGGGCCGGTGGGTTGATTGCCTATCCCACGGACTCGAGCTATGCCCTTGGCTGCCATATTGGCGACAAGCGGGCTATGGATCGCATCCACCGAATCCGGCGTACGGACAAACACCACAACTTCACGCTGGTCTGTTCGGATCTATCCGAGATCGGGCTGTATGCGCGGCTCGACAACTGGGGATATCGAATGCTTCGAGCGCACACGCCGGGGCCTTACACCTTTATTCTCCCGGCGACGCGCGGGGTGCCCAAACGCCTGCAAAACCCGAAGCGCCGTACGATCGGCATCCGCGTGCCGGACCACCCGGTGGTTCGAGGTATGCTGGAGTTGCTTGGCGAGCCCATCATGAGTTCCACGCTGCTGCTGCCGGGCGATGACATTCCGATGACCTCGGCAGACGAGATAGAGG
>CAZFVT010000394.1:0-3720 GCA_964522355.1 uncultured Woeseiaceae bacterium
CGCCATCGACGAGTATGTGTCCGTCAATCTCGACGGGTGCGATCAGTCCGGGCGCCGCCATGCTCGCGCGGATCGACTTGGCAAGATCGCCGGACGCCATTACATACGGTTCGCCGGTGGCGAGATCTGCGGCAACCGCCCGATACGGAATGGGCAGGTCGTCAAACTCGCTGTCTACCGGCACGTTCAGGGTCAGCGAACGCAGGATCATGGCGACTTTCTGTCCGGTAATGGCGCCGCGCGGCAGCTGCACGGCGCCATCGCGGACGCCGAGCTCAACGCCGATCGGATACTGGACATCGTCCTGCTTGCGCCGGAATCGCTTGTCTTCGCGGCGCACGTCGTCATTAAAGGCATCCTGCCAGTCAATGTTCCGCACGATGTCCTCGAGCTCATCGACGGTATGCCCGCTCGCATAGAGCCCGCCAACGATCGCGCCCATGCTGGTGCCGGCGATGGCATCGACAGGCACACGCAGGCGTTCAAGCTCGCGGAGCACGCCGATATGCGCGGCACCGCGGGCCCCGCCGCCGCCGAGCACCAGACCGACTCTCGGCCGCGCCTCGGGTTTGTTTTCCTCGGCGACCGCGGGCTGTGCCTCGGCAATGGTGGAAATCAGGATTCCGGCAACCAGCAGGCCGCACCCCCGACGAATGATATTCATGGCAACTCCGAAACCGGCGAGCATTTTCTCGCTAGTGCGCATTATAATGGCCGCGCCCGGCGGCATTCTGACCGCCGTACCAATCACAGCGAAGAGATGTCCGATGGCCGAGCCCAGGTGTCCCGATTGTTCTGCGACCGGGATTGACAAGATCTTGTCGAAACCTAGCAACGAAACCTCACGCGAGAATACGCCCTGGTTCTTTGTTTCATACTGCGGCGAATGCGGTCACGTCTACGGCGTGTTCACGAAACACGTCTTTGGTCGCAGCGGGCCGCAACTTATCGTCGACCGAAAGTAATCGCGCCAGATTCCAGTTACCTATAGAGCCTTAACACCCGGGGGGACCGATGAGCTCCAGCAAGATTATCTACACCATCACTGACGAGGCACCCGCTCTTGCAACCTACTCACTGCTGCCGATCGTCCAGGCTTTTTGCCGGGTCGCCGGGGTCGACGTTGAGACGCGCGATATCTCGCTGGCCGGGCGCATCATCGCCAACTTCCCTGAGGCGCTGAGCGACGCGCAGCGTCAGAATGACGACCTGGCTGAACTCGGCGAGCTGGCGAAGACGCCGGCAGCCAACATCGTCAAACTGCCGAACATCAGCGCCTCGATCCCGCAGCTGACCGCCGCCATTCGTGAGCTCCGCGAACAGGGTTTCGATCTTCCGGACTACCCGGAGGAACCCAAGAACGCCGACGAGGCGGCAATCAGGGATCGTTACTCCAAGGTCCTCGGCAGCGCCGTAAACCCGGTATTGCGCGAGGGCAACTCGGACCGCCGCGTCGCGGCCGCCGTCAAGCAGTACGCGAAGAACAACCCGCACTCAATGGGCGCCTGGAGCGCCGACTCGAAGACCCAGGTGGGCAGCATGACGGACGGTGACTTTTACTCGTCCGAGCAATCGGCTGTCGTCGAGGCCGCCGGAAACCTGCGCATCGAGCATGTCGATGGAGACGGCAACGTCACCGTCCTGCGCGAAGCGGTGCCGGTACAGGCAAACGAGGTCGTCGACGCGACGCGGATGGACTGCGAGAAGCTGAAGGCGTATTACGCAGAACAGATTGATCGGGCGAAGGACGAAGGCGTGCTGCTTTCCCTGCACCTGAAAGCCACGATGATGAAAGTCTCCGACCCCATCCTCTTCGGCCACGCCGTCCGTATCTACTACAAGGATGTGTTCGAGAAGTACGCCGACGACTTCGAGAAGCTCGGCGTCGATGCCAATAACGGTGTCGGCGACGTGTACGACAAGATCGGCAGTCTTGGCGATGAGCGCCGCGCAGAAATCGAAGCGGACCTGCAGGCGGTTTATGCGACTCGCCCGCCTCTCGCGATGGTCGATTCAGACAAGGGCATCACCAACCTGCACGTGCCCAGCAACGTCATCATCGACGCGTCGATGCCCGCTGCAATACGCTCCTCCGGGAAGATGTGGGGCCCGGACGGCGAACTGGACGACACGCGCGCGCTGATCCCCGATCGGAGCTATGCCGGCATCTACCAGGCAATCATCGACTACTGTCGACAGCACGGAGCCTTTGACGTCACGCCGATGGGCCACGTGTCGAATGTCGGCCTGATGGCGCAGACGGCCGAGGAATACGGCTCTCATGACAAGACCTTCGAGATCGAGGCGAACGGCACAGTACGAGTCGTCAACGAAGGTGGTGGCACCCTGCTGTCGCACGATGTGAGCGTTGGCGACATCTGGCGTATGTGCCAGACGCGTGACCTGCCGATTCAGGACTGGGTTCGCCTGGCCGTGAGCCGCGCAAGAGCGACCGGCTCTGCCGCTATCTTCTGGCTGGACAAGAATCGCGCTCATGACAGCAACCTGATCGGCAAGGTCGAGGGCTACCTGAAAGATCACGACACCGACGGACTGGATATTCGCATCCTGGCGCCGGTCGATGCGATGCATGCGACGCTCGAGCGGGTCAGTGCCGGCGACGACACGATTTCTGTTACCGGCAATGTACTGCGCGACTACCTGACCGACCTGTTTCCGATTCTTGAGCTTGGCACCAGCGCAAAGATGTTGTCTATCGTTCCGCTGCTGGCCGGCGGAGGTCTTTATGAAACCGGCGCGGGCGGATCCGCCCCCAAGCACGTTCAGCAGTTCGAAAAGGAGAATCACCTGCGCTGGGATTCGCTCGGTGAGTTCCTGGCCCTCGCCGTGTCCATCGAAGACCTTGCGAACAAGTCCGACAACGCCCGGGCAAAGGTCCTGGCAGCGGCCCTGGATGCGGCCAACGGTCGGTTCCTTGAAGAGAATCGGTCGCCCTCACGCAAGGTTGGTGAGCTGGACAATCGAGGCAGTCACTTTTACCTGGCCCTGTACTGGGCCGAGGCGCTGGCTGCACAAACTGACGATGCGGAACTCGCCGCCCTGTTCTCCGCTTCGGCAGAGGCCATGGCGACCCACGAAGCCGCGATTGTAGATGAGCTGAACAAGGTCCAGGGCCAGGCGATGGACGTCGGTGGCTACTACCATCCCGACGATGTACTCGCGTCGAAGGCGATGCGCCCGAGCACGACGCTGAACGGCATCATCGATTCACTGGGCGGCTAGACTCGCCGCTTCGACGACAGACGATCAGCCGCGGCGGCGCAAGCGCCGATTAAAGTCGGCCAACAGCTCGCGCTGTCGCTGCTGTTCGCTGTCGTTCCATCCCAGTTCCCGCACGGCAAGCTTGAGGACTTCGTCGACGAGGCCCTCGTCGAGGTCACCGGCCAGTCCTACCATGAGTCGGCGATAGAGCAGGTCAACGAGGGTCTGAGCGAATTCCTCCCGTATCGCGAAGGCGACCTCGCCCTTCAAAACCGAGGAATCCGCGATCATCGGCGCAGCAAGCTCGGGATCGCCGTCACAGAACGCCGCGATCGCCGACCTGCGACTGCCGTAAACCGCGCCCAGGCGCTCGATGGCCGTCGGTGCCGCTGTGGCGAGGGCATCTGGAGTATCTCCGACAACATCGCCACCGGGTAGTCGCCTGTCCCGTGTCGGTCGGTTCGACAACGGTTTGTCGAGCCGTCGGCAAACCAGGTC
>CAZFVT010000395.1:0-3717 GCA_964522355.1 uncultured Woeseiaceae bacterium
GACTTTTTCCGTCGCCGGGTTCAGAACGTCGAACTCGTTGGATGAATCGACTTTCTGGCCGTTAATGATTAACTGGTAGTCCGGCATCGCAGGCTCCCCCTTTGCCTGTTTCGTGTTCGTGCGAGCAGCGTAGCGAAGCCGGCGCGCGCAGTAAATCGCTGCCAGGGGCGGCTGGCTCGTCAGCCGGGATTGCCTGGCGCTATCGTTCGTCGCAACGTACGGGGGCCAAGCCGCCTGCCAGCGGGTAAGATGCCTGAATGAAGCTTGCAACAGTCCATGTCGACGGCCAGGACCGGGTTTGCGTCGAGGTCGATGATGACAGCCGGCTCGACATCAGCGAGACCGTCGCCGGGAGCATGCGCAAACTGCTCGACATGGGGGATAGCGGCTTTGAAGCCGCCGGTCGGGCACTAGCCAGTTCCAACGGCACGCGGCTAAAAAAAGCTGCGGTTCACTGGCGGCCGCCGGTGACCAACCCCGGGAAAATATGCGGTGTCGCGATGAACAATTCCGCCAGCAACCCGCGAAAGATCAAGGCTCCCGATCACCCGGCGTTTTTCCTGAAGCCTGCTTCATGCCTCGTCGGCCACCAGGAACCCATCGAAATTCGTCGCTACTACGGCAGCGTTCACCCGGAGCCGGAACTTGCGGTGATCATTGGCAAGCCGATGCGCGACGTCGACGCGGCGGACGCGCTTGACAACGTCGCCGGCTACACGATCCTGAACGACATTACCGGCAACGGGATGCGCGCGGAAGATATGTTTCATTACTGGGCGTTGTACGCCAGCAAGGACGATCCGGCACAGACCGAGCGGCGGGAACAGCACCTCTCCTACGCCGGGCGCTATAAAGGCTGCGACGGCTTTGGCGCGATGGGCCCGTGGTTGGTCACCCGCGATGAGATCGACGACCCGAACGACCTCGCGGTGCGCTGTGAAGTCGGCGGCGACACAGTCGCAGAAGACAGCACCCGCTACTACAACTACCGCGTTGAAGAAGTGTTGAGCTTCATCAGCCAGTTTCACACGCTGTCGCCAGGCGACGTCGTATCCTGCGGCACGGCATTCAAGCCGTCAGCCAACCGACGCTCCATTCATACGGCGAATTTCCAGGTCGTGGACGGACCGGTCATCGTCGAAATCGAAGGCCTCGGCCGGCAGGAGAATCCGATCAGGCTTAACGATGCGCCGATGGGCAACTGGCGACTGTCGTCGAGCGAGCAGGAGTAGGCCCATGAGTACGAAACTGGTCTGCGCCTCACACTCTCCCCTGCTCTATTGCTATGCACGCGAACCGGATGACTGGAATGCGCTGCAGGCGGCCATGCAGGCCAGCGCCGAGGCCGTTCAGGCGTTCGAGCCGGACCTCGTCATCGCCTTCGGCTCGGATCATTTCAATGGCTTTTTCCTGAACAACATGCCGGCATTCAGCGTCGGCCTCGATGCGATAGCCGAAGAAGACGTCGGCGGCACGCCCGGCGAGCTCAACGTACCCCGCGACACTGCCGTTCAGTGCGTCGAGTTTCTTCGCGGACATGATATCGATGTCGGCTTCTCTGAACGTATGGTCGTCGATCATGCCTTCTCCCAAACGATCGACAAGATTACCGGGTCGTTGGCGACCTACCCGGTAATTCCGATTTTCATCAACTGCATCAATTCGCCCTTTGTACCGTTTCGCCGTAGCCGATTGCTGGGCGAAGCGATTGGCAGCTTCGCGAACGGCTTTGATGGCAAGGTCCTTTTCCTGGCTTCGGGCGGCATGTCGCATCACCCGACTCGTTACTACCCGGAACCGGGCAAGGGCCCGGATGAGGTCGAAGCCTGGAAACGTTCCGGCGGCTCAGAAGTCAGCTCACTCAGCCGTCGCGAATGGCTGGACCGACTGGACACGATGCATCATGAAGGCGCGCAAATGATTGTCGATGGCAAGCGAACACCGGCCGACATGCGCCTGAATCCCGAGATCGATGCGCGATTCCTGGACGTGCTCGATAAGGGTCAGCTCGACACGTTTGATACCTGGAAGCCTGAAGCGGTAATTGCCGAAGGGGGCATCGGCTTTATGGAACTCCACACGTGGATCGCCGCCTGCTCGGCGCAGCAGCTAGCCGGCGACGGACTGTCATTGGAAACCTTCTACTCGGTGACGCCGGAGCTTGGCATCGCCACCGGAATCGTCCGCAGCGCATGACTAACGATCCTCATAAACCCGACGATTCTGGCGTTCTCTCGATCATCGGCGGGTTCTTCGTCGCGTTCGGCCGCGGCCTGGTCAGCGAGCTGGGCGTGTCGCTACGCTGGGCACTGTGGGGCGCGATTATCGGCGCGCTGCTGCTCGGCGGCGCGGGGTTCTGGTATTTCTCGTGGCAAGGCCTGGGCTACGGCCTGCTGGCAGGCGCGGTGATCGGTGGTGTCGGCGCGTGGCTTTTCTATCTCTTCGCCTCGTCGTATTGACGACGTCGCGTCATGGGCGTCAGTGACATTGAATTTGTCAGTGAGCGATTCACGGTACGGCATTGGCAAACGTCCGGAAAGGACGACGAAGCCTTTATTGATGTTGTTCTTGGCCTTCTGACGCCGGCC
Organism: uncultured Woeseiaceae bacterium; assembly: GCA_964522355.1. Taxonomy (GTDB): domain Bacteria; phylum Pseudomonadota; class Gammaproteobacteria; order Steroidobacterales; family Woeseiaceae; genus JBFGFX01. The sequence continues at coordinate 2,589 of CAZFVT010000395.1, forward strand.
GTGCGGCAAACCCTTCCCGACCACTGGCAGTCCTCCTTTGACCGCGAGCGCGCCAGCGACTGGCTGGCGGAGACCGGCGACAACCTGTTGGTCGTAGCGGACAGCGCGAGCGGCGTTCCCGTCGCTTTTCTTCTGCTCTACGAAAGCGACGAAGTGGCGGGGCGAACGGTCTACCGAATCGGTTACCTGGTCGCCGAATCGGCCTGGGGTAAGGGCGTTGCCACCGAGATGCTGGGCGGCCTTATCGAGCATTGCCGGACAGCAGCACCGCTGACCCTGCTCGCCGGCGTCGAGGCGAACAACACCGCCTCGCGACGCGTCCTTGAAAAATGCGGTTTTGCCGATGCTTCCGAAGACGCCGACGTGCAGCGGCTCTATACGCTCATCATCGACGGCTGAGCGTTTCCTACTCCGTAATCCCGAGCGCGAGGGTAATCACCAGCACCGGCGGAATCACAAACCGCACCATAACGCGCCAGAAGGTGAAGAACAGGCCATCCCGGACGCCCAGCTCATCGAGCTTCAGCGCCTTGGGCACCAGCCAGCCGAAGAAAATCGCCGACAGGGTCGCGCCGACCAGCAGCAGGTTGTTGGCGGCAAGCGTGTCCAGGGTGTCGAAGATGTCGAGGCCGCGGTAGGACGGGATAAAGTCGAGCAGGCGTACCTCCGACCAGACCGAGAAGCCGAGAATCGAGGCAATGCCGACAATCCAGGCAGCGCCGATCACGTAAAGCACGCCGAATTTCCGCGGGATGTTCATGTGCTCGTCGAGCCAGTTGGTCACGCCTTCCGCCAGCCCCAGGCAGGATGAAAGCGCCGCTGAGATCAGCAGCATGAAGAAAATCGAGCCGAAGAACTGGCCGCCCGGCATCTGGCCGAAGGCCAGCGGCAGGGTCTGGAAGATGAGCCCCGGACCACCGCCCGGGTTCAGGCCGTACTGGAACACCAGCGGGAAAATGGCGAAGCCGGCAATCACGGCGACGCCGGTATCCATGAAGATGATCGCTACCGAGGAACGCGGAATCGAAAAGTCCTTGGGCATGTAGGCGCCGAAGACAATGAGGCCGCCCATACCGATGCCGATAGAAAAGAATGCTTTATTTTTCCATCTCTTTTGCGTTGCTCATTA
>CAZFVT010000396.1:0-3695 GCA_964522355.1 uncultured Woeseiaceae bacterium
TAACACTCTGGACCTGGGCCATCTCGGCCGCGGTGGCGGGCTTTTTGTTCGGCTTCGACACGGCGGTTATTTCCGGCGCCGACCTGCCGATTCAGGCCCTGTGGGATACGAGCGACTTCGTCCATGGCCTTTTCGTCATGTCGTCCGCGCTCTGGGGTACGGTGCTCGGGGCGCTGACCGGCAACCTGCCATGCGACCGGATTGGTCGACGCAAAACTCTGATTCTTGTAGGTATTCTCTACCTGGTGTCGGCACTCGGATCTGCCGTAGCCGGCGATCCGTACACGTTCTCGGTGCTCCGATTTATCGGTGGAATCGGCGTCGGCATTTCATCCATCGCCGTCCCCGCCTACATTTCGGAGGTCGCACCCGCGGCCCAGCGCGGCAGGCTTGTCGCAACCTACCAGTTCCAGATCGTGTTCGGCATTCTCGTGGCGTACTTCTCCAACTACGCGCTGAGCACCTTCCTCGGCCTCGACTGGCGCTGGATGCTCGGTATTGAAGCCCTCCCCGCGGCAGTGTTTCTTGCGTTGGCCGCGAGACTGCCGGAAAGCCCGCGCTGGTTATTGCTCCACGCAGGCGATGAGGCGGCCGCACGAGAGGTCCTCGAACGCGTGAATCCCGGGCTGGCAGATCGGCTGATCGCCGAGATGAAGGACACCGAGGCGCCCGCGGCGGGAACCGAGGCGTTGTTTCAGCGGCGTTATGCGCGGCCCATAGCGCTTGCCCTGCTCATTGCATTTTTTAACCAGCTCTCGGGCATTAACTTCGTCATTTACTTTGCACCGCGCATTTTCGAACTCGCCGGACTGGATACCGCGAGCGCGCTGCTATCAACGACCGGCATCGGCATAACCAATCTGGTGTTCACGCTGCTCGGTGTAGCCCTTATTGATCGAGCCGGGCGACGTTTCCTGATGACCATCGGATCAGTTGGCTACATCGTTTCGCTGTCCGCCGTCGCCTGGTCGTTCTACAGCGGCGCAGGCGGGATAACGATTGTGGGATTCCTGTTCCTTTTCATCGCATCACACGCCGTCGGACAGGGCGCGGTCATCTGGGTGTTTATTGCCGAGATTTTCCCGAACAGCGTGCGCTCCCGGGGCCAGTCTCTCGGCTGCGGGATGCACTGGGTGCTGGCCGCCGCAATAGCATTGAGCATGCCGCTCGCCCTGTCGGCGTTTGACGGTCAGACGATCTTTTCCTTCTTCGCCGTCATGATGGTGCTGCAGCTAGTGTTCGTCCGGTTCCTGATGCCGGAGACCAAAGGGCTCAGCCTGGAGTCGCTCGAGAAGTCTCTGCGCGCCCCGGCCTGAGACCGCAGCTCGGCGAGCGGTCGGCGTGACGCTACTGGGAGGCGTCGTAGCTCCGATAGCGGTAACCGGGACGCTCCAGCTCTTCGTAGCGAGACTCTAAAAACGCAACGATATTAATGAGTTCCGTCACTGTCATGACATCGTTGTAAACCGTCATCAGCGACTCGCCGTCAGCACTGACTTCTTCCGGACGCCGGCGCGGCACGAACTTATGCGACGGATTGATCACCGAGGTCACGAGCTCAGAGTAGCTTTTGACCTTGCTGACACGTCCTCCTAGGGTGATACGCAACGGACCGTCGCCTTCCGGCAGATCCAGGCCCGGAATTACGTGGCACCCGTTGCAGCCGTAGCTCACGAACAGGGCCTGACCATTCTCGGCGTCACCGACGGGGAGGACGACGCTGTCTCCGGACGAAGCCGGCGGCGTGCAGCCCGAGGCCAGCAATACGGCTGCCAGGCCGGCTGCTATCGTCATGGTTGCTCGCATGTTGTTCACTCCCCGATGTTCTTCAGTACCCGTATTTCACCATGAATGCGCGCCGGTGTGAACGCAGGACGACCCCGGATGGGTCTAATGCCCAGGCAGGCGTATCGCCGTTTGCACACATCGGCCGCTCTGCATGCTGAAAACGTCAATTCACCGAGTCGATGACCTTGCCGGGGTTCAGAATGCCTTTCGGATCAAGGGTCTGCTTGAGCCGAGCCATGAGCGCAATCTCTGTGGCAGAGCGGCTCACCGGCAGATACTGGCGTTTCTCAAGACCAATCCCGTGTTCGGCCGACACCGCTCCTTCAAACGGCGACAGAGTTTCATAGACGTGTCGCTGAACGTCCGACTCCTCGCCGCCGAGGATCGAAAGGTGCACGTTGTTGTCGCCCAAGTGTCCGAAGGCAGCCACAAAAGCCTCCGGAAACTGGCTGTGAATACTCTGCTCCAGGCGCTCGACGTAGGACCCCGCGTCGGCGATTCGCAGGCTGACATCAAAGTTGAAAGCGTCTCGAACCAACCATTCCACTTCGTGCCGAATCGCCCAGATCGAGTCGCGCTCACGATCCGAGTTGGCGATGACGCCGTCGACAGCCAGCCCCGAGTCGATTGCCGCCAGTAATGCCGCCTCGAAGGCATCGGCATCGGTAGCGGGATCTGTACCGGTGGCCTCAAGCAGAACGTAGAAGGGATGGCGGGTCTCAAAGGGCGACGTCTGCGGACCCTCCGGCGAGGTTGCTTTACGGTAGAAGCTGTCCCACATCACCTCGAAGCCGCATAGCCTTGCTCCAATCTGAAGCCGGGCATGCTGAAGCAGGGAGACGACGTGGTCGTAATTCTCGACGGCCAGCAATCCGACGCTGTGCGATCGAGGTGCCACATCAAGCCGCGCGATGATTCGGGTGACTATGCCGAGGGTGCCCTCCGTGCCAATGAAGAGCTGCTTGAGATCGTAGCCGGAGTTGTTCTTGAGATACCGGTTCATGGACGAAACGACCGTGCCGTCTGCGAGCACGGCCTCGAGGCCCAGTATCGAGTCGCGCATCATCCCGTAGCGAATCACCCGCGTGCCGCCGGCATTGGTCGATACGTTGCCCCCCAGCATGCAGTTGTCCCGAGCGCCAATATCTACCGGGAAGTACAGACCCTGCTCCTCGGCGGCCTGCTGCGCAGCGCGAAGCGTAACGCCGGCCTCGGCAGAAAGCGTCTGAGCAAGCGGATCGACCTCCTCGATCTGATTCATACGCTCGAGCGATAGCCCAACGTCGCCGCTTTTGGTTGCGCACCCCTGCACCAGCCCGGTAACCCCGCCCATCGGCACAACCGGGATCGCGTCGCGATTGCAGATGGCGAGCACCTGGGAAACCTCCTCGACCGTCCCGGGACGCAGCACGAGCTCGCCCAAAAACGGCTGGCCGGTGTCCCAGGCTGGCGGCGGCACCTCATCCTGTCGGAGCACGTGGTCATCGCCGACAACCTGTCGGAGTTCCGATTCTGTCTCTTGCTTCATCTCTACCTCGACGGTGCGCCGGTCGCGCCCGGATACTTAAGCTGGCGGCGTCTGACTGCTGTCCCTGCCCTTCCCGGCGGTCGTTCAGGCCCCACCGGCATGAGGATCAATCCGGGCCGATACGGTATGATCGCCCGCTTTCCCGATTTCGGAAAGCGCTATGCGCCAGATGCTGAAATTCTACATCGACGGGCAATGGGTGGACCCCGTTGAACCCAGGACGCTGGATGTCATAAACCCGGCGACGGAGGACGTTGCCGGGCAGATCAGCCTCGGCTCCGCTGCCGATGTGGATCGCGCGGTCGATGCCGCCTGTCGGGCGTTTCCCGCCTACGCGGCGACCTCGCGCGCCGAGCGCATCGAGCTGCTCGAAGCCATC
>CAZFVT010000397.1:0-2784 GCA_964522355.1 uncultured Woeseiaceae bacterium
CGAGAACTTGGCCGATGCCGAATTCCTCGTGCTCAACTTGATCGCCAGGCTTGATCACGCGTCCTCCCCCTCCAGAGGAGGTTCGTTGTCGTTCACAAAGTCGCTAGCCTGCTCGTTGCTGATTGCGCGTTGGGCTTCGCGTTGGTTGTTCAAGAAGCGACAGTACTGGTAGACGAAGAAGCGCGGCTTGGGCGTCTCGAAGAGGCGATCCTTCTGCGCCTCGACAACAGCCTTCATGTTCGACTTCTGCAGAACCTCATCCCATTCGATATCGTATGCTTTGGCAAAAACCGCGAGAAGTCGGTCGCCAATCTGAAAGATGACATTCTCAGAGTTGGCTTCTTCGATGTTGATCAGGGGTACCAGCGGACTCCCACGCGAAAATGCGACCGTCCCGATGCGATCCTGGAGCGCTCGATATGTACTGATCACCTCTGATCGAAAGTCGGGTGTCGCAGCGTACAAAAACATCACGCCGCCAAACTCGCCTTCGGCATTCTGGTTGATCATTGTGAGGAGGTTCTCGATGGCTTGCTTCTGCTTGGCAGACCCGCGTCTAAAGGAAGACGTGCGGGTTCCTTCATCGAACGCGATCAGAAATCCGCGATAGGCCATCCGCGTACGAAGGAACGCGATGACCGTCTTCAGGCGCCGGAAGGCGTTATCATCTCGTACCGGTTCGAAGAGGCCTAGCGCCTTCAGCCCCGTCGAGCGGACGTTGTCGCCCCTGATCCATGAGATCAGTTCGCTATCTGCCACCGCTTCTGTGGCACCGCAGTTGGTTTTCAGGAGACGCTTGCTCAGCGCCGTCAACGCCGAGGCCATCTGCGTATCCGGCGCTCCCTTCCACAGACCGCCGAGTTGCTCCTCAATCTGCCGCTGGACCAGATCAGGGACATCGTCACCTGGCTCAGCGCCAAGTTGCCGAATTCGTGTACTGACCCAACTATCGATCAGGATCTCGATACCCTTTGCGTCTCCGGTATCGGCGTCAGCCGGCGGCTGGAACGACTCCATGATGGCGCGGAAGATGGCAGCCGGGGAATTAAACGGGCACTCGGCGCCGACGGTTACGAGGGCAGTTACGACGTCGTTCTCGGAGGCTCGCTGAGCGAGACTGTTAATGAACTGCGTTTTTCCGCTTCCGTAATCGCCCTCGAGGTACTTGAAGCTGCCAATGCCTTCAGCGAGATCACCGCGGAAATAGTTCTGATCGAGTGCATCAATAATTGGTTCAGTGCCAACATTGATGAAATAGGAGTCGCGCCCGGGCGCGATCGGGGCATTCAGAAGCTTCTGGATCAAGCGCCGAGCATCGATCTTCGATATGGCAATGGTCATCGTGTCACCCCTATTATTTTCCCACGCGCCGGATATAGATCATCGGTCGCACGATGGTGCCTTCGGTATTTCCGGGAACGAAAAATGCCCGTGACTTTGATCCGTGTGCTTGGTTGAGAGTTGCAGGCACAAGTTCAAAGTTTGGGCCAGATGCGCTATCGCGATTTCGACGCCAGTTTATCAGGTTGATAATAAAAACAGCCTCGGGAACGTCCTCAAAGTTTCTTCGCGCCGGGCTGTTCCAGAAGCGGTCATCCTGCACGGCAACCTTGAAGAGACGCGCCACATCAGCGATCAGTACGTTTTCGTCTTCGTTGAAGTGTCTCGCCATTCCCCATGCGAGCGAAAGCCGATCCAGAAAACGATCGACAGGCATCGTCCACTTCTCGACGATGCGTTCAGAAGCTTCGTAGGCTCTTACTACGTAGTCGACATCCGCCGGAATCTTCGAAATCATGGCGTAGTGTGGCGTCATCGACCACGACCAACTTAAGCCACTCTTGTCTGGCACCAAGACAAAACGGCCAGCAAAGAAGTGATTGTCTTTGTTACCTGTGGTCACCCCTTCGAGTTGGCGGAGTACCTGCAGGGCGAAGCGCCTTCGGTTCTCCGGATGCCGCATATGGTCTGCATGCTCGTCGACAGCCCTTTGAGCTGCGTCCATTTCACGTCGAACCCCAGGATCCTTCGTTGCATCTTCCGGTAGCGACAGGGCAAGCAACTCTTGCTGTCGTTCAATTGCAGCTGGAGGGAGATCAAGCCCCTCTGCACGGGTCTTTCCTTGCCCAAGGATACGCGGCAAGCGCGCTGCAAGAATTCCCTTTGCGTTTGCAAGAAGCCCATTCTTCTCAACGTATCTTTCAAGTTCTGGGAAGAGTTGGGCGTCGGCTGTGTCTGACATTGTTCTTCTTTCTTTCAGGACTGAGTCACGTCAAAGAGTGACTTGTCCATTTTGCGTAGCAGCGGCGGATATTCACTGCAGATCAGGGCCAAACGGCGCGCAGGCCGGGAAAGCGCGACATACGCCCGGTTCAAAGTGAAATTTAGCGCTGCGCTCTCGACGCCTTCCAAGCCCAGCACGATGCATGCATCAAACTCGAGGCCCTTGATGCGCTCGACCGAGGACGTCAGCAGACCGTCGCTGGATGCGGCCCAAATCGGGGCAAGAGGAACGTCGATGGCTGCCAGTTCGTCGCGAAGAACGTTCAGCGCCTGCTGATCCTCGTTGATCTGTAGAAGAGCAATACTCGATACCACATCAGATCGGCGCAGAACCGCGACTAGCTGCTTTATACGGCGAGCATGGTCCTGGTACGGTGCGACAATGATCTGGGGTTTCTTGTCCTCCAGCGAGCTGTTCACGTCAAAAGTCGGCCTTTCTCGAAAGGCTACCTCGTAGAAGCCCTGCAGGAAGCGACCTATCTGTTTGCTCTGCCGCATGTT
>CAZFVT010000397.1:2794-3695 GCA_964522355.1 uncultured Woeseiaceae bacterium
ATAGATCTGCTCAGCACCTTTGCCTCGCAGGGAGCGCCCGATGTGAAGCGCTTCGGCGTTACGCATGCCCTGAACGGGACTCACGATTTGCCGGAAATCTGCGGAAACGGTCAGTGCGCCGTCGGGGTCGACGAGCGAGCCGAGGAGCGACGCCTCTGCCACCGTAAGGTCCTGAGCCTCGTCAATGGCGACGTGCGTCCACCGATCACCGTCAACTGTGGCCGGGCCCAGCGCCGAAGGCAGCTCCCTGAACCGACCTTGCGGCTCCAACTCTGTCGGCAGAGCAAAGCGAAGAAGCCAGGCGATCCACGCAACATCCTCGGGGCCGTAGATTCGATCATTCCATTCACGTTGAGCGTTGGCGAGGACTTCAGCTTCGTTCACACGCCCTCCGGTGCCGCGCCGCATCCGGTGGGCCGCCTCCGATTCTCTTGCTCCGAAGTAGCCCGCGACGGCGCTCAGCGGGTCGTAAACCCAGTACAGCCATTGCTGGAATGCTTCATCAAACTGACGACGCTGGGCCGAGTTCATGCGATCGCGCGCATCAGCGTATGGCTGCGACACCTTTGAGAACACCGCTGCCATGGAAAGAGCCGACGAGGCCGGATCACGCCCCATATTGGCGGTCTCTGCCGATCGCCGGAGTGCCGACGCCAGCGTCGCGAGCTGGGTCGCTGCACCTGGTGCCAGGCTTGCCCATTTGGCATCCGCTCCATGCGGCAGACGGTCTGCGACTTGATGCTCGTAGAACTCCCAAAGCCGAACGAGGTCGTGCTGATCAGAAAGCCCCAAGATGGCGCTTCTCGCCGCTATCTCCAGTTGGGAAAGCCTCTTTTGCCGCGGGCGCGCATTGTATTTATACAGCCAGACCTGATCGACATAGTTGCTGACAAAGTCGCTA
>CAZFVT010000398.1:0-3691 GCA_964522355.1 uncultured Woeseiaceae bacterium
TGGTGACGTCGGTAGCAAAGGTGTACTGGTAGCTGCCGTTGCCGTTGTCGACCAGCGTGCCTGCGGAACCGTTCTCGGTCGTCGCCTGCGCCTTGGGTTCGGTGCCCGGACCCACGCCCGGTTCTTCGATTCGGTTGATATAGCTCTGCCAGGCGCTGGGATTACCGTTGGTCCCCGGCGTCAGTTTGGCGATCTTGAAGGAAATTGCGTCGGCGGGCAGATTCACCACGGGATTGCCGTTGCCATCACTCAGGGTGAAATCGACAACCGGCGGGCTGGCGATCGACGCGCCGGTGATCTCGGCGTTAATTGCTTCCGCGTTCTGCGCATCCACGACCGGCGTTGCGGGTGGTCCCGGAGGCCCCGGTTCACCCGGCGGACCGGCAGGCCCCCTGTCTCCCTCGCAGCCAGCGAGCATAAACAGCAAGGCCAGTATGGCCGATGACAATCCTTTGATTTTCGCCGTCTTCAACTGCATCTCCCGGCTCTCCCCTAAAGTCTCTGTTCGTCCCATTCGACTTTCCAGTACTCACCCATCGCGCGCATCACGTCGCGTCGGCTGATGATGCCGACCATCCCGGAGCCGTCGACCACCGGGAAGCGCAGAAACGTGTCCTCATAGAATTTTCGTGCCAGCGTGACGATGGATTCTTCCGCCGACACCGAGATGACGTCGGTCGCCATGTAATCGCGAACCGTGCCGCCGGACTGCTGGTGAAAAGCGGCGTCCAGCGCCACCTTCATGCAGTCGCGTTCGGTCAGCATACCGACAAGCGCCCCTTGCTGGTCCACGACCGGCGCGCCGGAAATGTTATGCCGCAGCAACACATGAATCGCCTTAAGGACATCGAGGTCCGGATCCAGGGTCACGATGTTGGTCGACATGAAATTCCGTACCGAGATCTGATCAGGCATGGCGACACTCCTCAGGGTCACGCCGCGTGCAGTTGTCGCCTTGCATGCAGCAGGAATTCGGGTTGCACTTCGGTTTTACCGGCTCGCGTCCGAAAAACTGCCCTACGGCCATGAGGCCCGCGAACGCGAGGACGACAATCAGGCTTACCAATATCGTTGTCAGCATCGGCGATTCCCCTCAGCCACCGAAGTCATCGAGCATGATGTTCTCAGGCTCTACGCCCTGCGACTCCAGCATGGCGATTACCGCCGCATTCATCATCGGCGGTCCACACATATAGTACTCACAGTCTTCGGGCGCCGGATGCTCCTTGAGGTACTCGTTCATCAGAACCTCGTGAATAAAGCCTGTATGGCCGCTCCAGTTATCCTCCGGCTGCGGGTCGCTGAGCGCGAGGCTCCATGAGAAGTTTTCGTGTTCTGCTGCAAGCCGATCAAACTCCTCCCGATAAAAGGCTTCCCGCAGACTGCGCGCGCCGTACCAGAACGTGATCTTCCGGTCAGTCTTCAAGCGCAACAACTGATCAAGAATGTGCGAACGCATGGGCGCCATGCCGGCGCCTCCGCCGACGAATACCATCTCGGCGTCGGTCTCCTTGGCAAAGAACTCACCGTAGGGCCCGGACACCAGCACCTTGTCGCCCGGCTTAAGATTGAAAATGTACGACGACATCTTCCCGGGTGGCGCGTCCGACGCGTTCGGCGGCGGGGTTGCGATCCGGACGTTGAGCATGATGATGTTCTTCTCTTCCGGATAGCTGGCCATTGAGTAGGCGCGCATCTCCGGTTCAGTCACATCCGACGTCAGCTCAAAGAGTCTGAATTTCTCCCACTCCGGCCGATACTCTTCACCGATGTCCATGCTGTCGTAGGACAGTTTGTGCGGCGGGCACTCGATCTGAATGTAGCCACCGGCACGAAAGTTGATCTCCTCACCCGGCGGCAGCTCGACCACGAATTCCTTGATGAACGTCGCTACGTTCTGATTGGAGCGAACCGTGCACTCCCATTTGTTAACCCCGAAGACGTCCTCGGGGACGCGAATCTTCATATCGTCATTGACGGCGACCTGGCAGGCGAGCCGGGTGCCGGCCGCAGCCTCGCGCTTGTTGATGTGCGCCGCTTCGGTCGGCAGCGGTGAGCCGCCGCCCTCGAGTATGGTCACCTTGCACTGCCCGCAGGTACCACCGCCGCCGCAGGCCGACGGCAGGAACAGCTGTTCGCCTGTGAGCGCCGTCAGCAGCTTGCCGCCCGCGGGTACCGCGAGGTCCCTGTCGTCATTGACGAGGATATGAATATCTCCGCTGGGTACGAGCTGTGATCGCGCCAGCAGAATGAGCACGGCGAGAACGGCGACGACTGACGTAAAGACGGCCGCGGCGACGAGGATTTCCTGCATGGCTCGCTAACCTCCCCGCCGCGTCATAGCTGGATACCCGAAATGCCGAGAAACGCCAGCGACATGATCCCGGTGACGATGAACGTCATGCCGAGACCGCGCAGGCCATCCGGCGCATTGCTGTAACGCATCTTCTCGCGCAGACCGGCAAGACCGATGATGGCAAGCGCCCAGCCGACACCGACGCCGAACCCGTAGGCCGCGCTTTCTGCAAAACTGTAGTCGCGCTGAACCATGAACAGGGCCGCACCGAGAATCGCGCAGTTTACCGTCAGCAAGGGCAGGAAGATGCCGAGCGCGTTGTACAGGGCGGGCAGGAACTTCTGCAGGAACATTTCCAGAATCTGCACCATCGCCGCGACCACGCCGATGTAGCTGATGAGGCCGAGAAAGGTGAAATCGAGATGGCCCAGCCCGGCCCATTCCAGCGCTCCCTGACGCAGGAGGTGGTTGTAGATGAGATTGTTCACCGGGACGCTGATCGATTCGACAACGATCACCGCGGCACCAAGACCTATCGTGGTCTTGACCTGCTTCGAAACGGCGAGAAACGTGCACATGCCCATGAAGTAGGCCAGCGCAAGATTCTCAATGAGAACCGCGCGAATGAATACGTCGAACAGGCCGCTCAAACCCGCTGCTCCCGGTCAACGGATTTCATCGGCACCTCTTCGAAATCCGGTTTCTCCACCTGCTCTGCCTTCCAGCTGCGAATAGCCCAGATCAATACCCCGATAATGAAGAACGCGCTGGGCGCGACCAGCATCATCTGGTTAGGTACATACCATCCCCCATCAGCTGCCAGGGGCAATATCGGAATACCGAACCACGAACCCGAACCGGCGAGTTCCCGGACAGTAGCGACAGCCAGCAAGACGGCGCTGTATCCGAGGCCGTTACCGATGCCGTCGAGCAGGCTGGCCCAGGGGCCATTCTTCACGGCGAACGCCTCGGCCCGTCCAAGCACGATGCAGTTCGTCACAATGAGGCCAATGAAGACGGACAGCGTCCGCGCGACGTCAGGCAGGAATGCTTGCAGCACCTGATCGACAACGATGACCCCGGTCGCGATGATGGTCATCTGAATGATGATGCGAACGCTGGAGGGAATGTAGTTTCTGATCAGGCTGATACTGACGTTCGAAAAGGCGAGTACCGCGGTAACCGAGATACCCATAATCAGCGCTGGCAGCATGGAGTTCGTTATCGCGAGCGCGGAGCATATGCCCAGAACCTGGAGGGTAACGGGATTCTGATTGATCACCGGTTCGGTTATCAGCTCCCGGTTCTTCATGGCGATTCTCCCGCGGCAGCCTGCAGCCGGCCCGGCGGATTCGCCCGCAGATTGTCGATGAACGGCCCGTATCCATCGGGGCC
>CAZFVT010000399.1:0-3666 GCA_964522355.1 uncultured Woeseiaceae bacterium
AACCATGAAGCGCGTTTTCGCGGGTACAAACGGTGCGAGCGACCGTCATCTGCGCTCATCGACCAACAAGCGAATTGACGTTCAGTCAAAAGTGCTCGATTTGTGGTGATTGGATCGATGGATGGTCTTATCGTGATGCCGTTCACAACCCATTCATCAGGAATGCGATATACCAAAGACTGTTTTCATTCATACCTCTCATGTGTATGTTGATAACAACTTTCGGTTGTCGATGAGCATCGGCGATTCGATTGCCGAGAGGCAGGCGCGGTTTGGCATCTTGCTGAACACTCAACGCACTGCCGGTTAGTGAGTGCGTTGCTGCTCGATGGCTGCTGCGCCGAATCCCGTCAGGTGACAAAAGGATTCGGTCATTATGCGAGAGCGCGGATCAGCCAGCCGTGTGCAGCCGGTGCACAACCTCACGGAGTTCTTCCGCGAGTCCATCGACGATGTTATTACCCGCAACGGCGTAGAGGTCGATCCTCACGCCGCACACTACGTCGTCAATCTGCTTACCCTTTTTTCGCGCTCAGAGGACCTCTATGAGGACCTGGGTGAGTCCTACGGAATCCGGCCACTGGCCAGCATGCTTGCCGATGCCGCTTGCGCAGATACCCATCAGGAACGCAGTTCTTCCCTGCAACGTATCGGCGATGTCGCGCTGTTCGTGTCGGGCTTTTTCGCCGACAGCCTTGCGCACAGGATCGTCGATATCGACTACTACATGTACATGGGCGAGAACGCCTACGGTTCGCTGTCCGATGAAATACGCGGGACGATGCGTGGCGACGCCTTTGCGGATATCTATCGCGAGCTTTCGCACAAGTTCGGCGTAATTGTCGATGTCTTGAATGAAGTTCGCGACGGCTGCCGAAGCAGCTCTGACGTCGATCTGCTGCGCGCCTATGAAGTCTGGCAGAAAACCGGCAGTCGCCACGCGGCACGTCTGTTAAAGGACAACGGGGTCGTACCGATCGGCGACGGGGCGCCGACGCGAAAGCACTGACATGCTCGAAAAGCTGCAGCGCGGACTCAACGACCTCTACCAGGTCGAGCCCGGTCACGACGTTCGCGACTACCTGGTGACCGACCGGCGCGTCGCGCTGGCAATCGGTGAAGGTCAGCTCATTGAGGACACGGACGAGAGTGTGCTACTCGCGGAAGAAGCGGGGGACCTGTTGCTGTCGGTCTTTCTGGATGACGCCATGCTGACCCGTCTTGATTCGGCGGATCCGCTGCAGAGCCTGGCGGTAGAGCAGCTCGATGATCTCTGGAAAGTTCTCGAGGGCATAAGCCACTTCAACTACCTCGTGCTACGCGCCGCCAGCAATCGCCGTGTCACGTTGCTGGAGCTTGAGCTGCAGGCAGAAATCGACAAGTTCGTCGGCACCTACCTGCTGCTGCTGGAGCAGGGCGATAACGCAATGACCAACAGCCTGCACGACTGGCTGTTCGATTCCTGCCGCCTTGTCGACGGACTCGACCGGTCACAGCGGGCACGCTATGAAGCTGCCAGCAGCTACGCCAGCCGCTTTTGTCACCGCATCGCGGCACGACTCGCAGAATCCGATCGACAGGTGCTGCCCGAGCTGCGCCATTTCTACCGTCTCGATCAGGCCCAGAAGATCAGTCACATCCACAGCTGCGCTTTCGCCTGAATCAAAAAAAACGGTGGCACCGGGCCACCGTAATCCAGCGACTGAATTGCCAGGGGGTCAGCAATTCTCAGTCGCGCGCTTCCAAAAGTCTGCTGTCAGTGGTGATGCTAACCGCCGGTGACACGTCCGGGGCGCTGGTCGAGCCGTCTACAAAGATCACCGTTTCCTTGTGCCCGGCAGCGGCGAGCAGCATACGAATCTGTTCCTGGGTATCGTCATCGATCTCTTCGTCGCTGATGATCGTTACGCCTCTGTTCAGGAAAAAATCGAACTCCGAGGTGATCGCGAGGCTGTGGCGCAGTTCGTAGCCGCCGTGCTCCTGGGCGCAAGCGCCGGCTTCTTGCAGCTCAGCGACGCTGCTGGGTCCGTCGGCTACTGCAGCAAGCTGTCGGTACTCGTCGAGGTAGACGAAAAGCTCAGAGTCCGTGCTGCCATCATCAATGGCAACCCTGAGATCGGCGAGTGCCATGGCCGGAAGCGCAAGGACCACGATGGCGAGGCTGATGAACAGATTGGTCTTGGTCTTCAAGGTCATGCGTATCGCCCCGGGTTGGATCCAGCTAATGAGCTACGTTTCAATGATTAGATGCAGCAGGGTGCAAAAAGGTTGCACGGGGCACCGGGTTTTCGGCGGAGACGTTCCCGCCAAACCGAATTAGGACGCTTCGGGTTCCGGCTGCCAGCCGCCGCCCAACGCGCGGTAAAGCAGGGCGATAGTCAGGTGCCGGTCACGGATGGCTTCAATGAGTTCGAGTTCAGCGTCGAAGAACTGCCGCTGAGCGACGAGGACGTCGATGTAACCAATAACACCGTTGTTATATCGAGCCGTAGCGAGCCGCAGGTACTCTTGGGCCGCGTCCCGTAATCGTGCTGTTGAGGCCGCGAGCTCGCCGGCCTGCGTATAGGTGCTAAGCGAATTCGAGACGTCTTCCAGAGACCGCAGCACGGTGTCTACGTAAGCCAGCTCGGCCTGCTGCCGGCGTTCCCATGCCGCGTCGACCGCAGCTCGTCGGGCACCGGCGTTGAATACCGGCTGGGTGATGCCGATCTGGGTAATCCAGGTGCGACCCTCGGAATCCAGCAGGTCTGACAGTTCGGCGCTTTCATTGCCGAACCCGCCGGTCAGGACGATGCGCGGCAGCAAATCGGCTTTCGCAACCCCGACTTCGGCGTTTGCAGCGACCAGGCTGAACTCCGCGATGCGAACGTCGGGGCGCCGTTCCAGGAGCTCAGCCGGCAGCCCAGCGGGCAGGTTTTCGGCCAGTGGAATGTCCTGCAGGAGTGCGGTCGTCTCGACCGCCGTCGGCGACTCGCCCAGCAAACGCCGAAGCTGGTTTTCAAACAGCAGGATCTGGTTTTCCAGCCGTGGAATCTGCTGTTCGGCTTCGGCCACGGCAAACTCGGCCTGGGCCACTTCAAGACCCGAGATGACGCCGCTCTGATTCCGCAGCTCCTGGATGCGCAGGGTCTGCTGACGAGAAATCACCGTAGACCGGGTCAGGGCGAGCTGCTGGCGAACGGCAAGCAGGTTGTAGTAGGTGGCGGATACGACCCCGATCAGCGATACCTGCTGCGCGTAGATCTGCCACTCGGCGGCATCGAGATCGGCGGCGAAGGCCTGGGCGGTGCGTCGATTGAAACCCCAGATATCAAGTTCCCAGTTCAGCAGGCCGAGGAACGTAAAGGTATCCTCCGCGCCGCCCGGCGAGTTTGTCAGGTCAGACTCGTCCTCGCGCTCAAAGCCGGCCGCAACGTCAACAGACGGATAAAGCGGCGCGCGAGCTCTCGTCAGCTGCGCCTCGGCCTCGCGCATGCGTGAACGCGCCGAAGCCAGATCGAGATTGTTGCTGAGGGCCAGTTCGATCAGCGATTGCAGGGTTTCGTCCTGGAATACCTCGCGCCACTCGGGCAGCGGCGCCACGTCGGGCGTCTCTGCCGGGTCTGCTCGATGGCCCGTCGGCAGTTCCATCTCCGGGCGCTCGTAGTCCGGACCGACGGCACAACC
>CAZFVT010000400.1:0-3659 GCA_964522355.1 uncultured Woeseiaceae bacterium
CACCATGGATTGAACGATTGCCGTGCGCACGGTCGTATCGGAGCGCGGCAGCTCGAGATCGACGCCGCGCTGGAGCAGAAGCTCTTCGTCAATGAGCTGCTGCAGCACCCGGGCCCGTTCGGCCTGATCCGGTTGCCGGCCGAGACTGGCGGCGAGTTGTGCCGTCGCTCGCTCCAGGCGCGCGAGGCTGATAACCGTATCGTCGACACGAGCCACGGCGTCTGCCGGAAGCGGCGATGCCGGCGGATTGGTTTCGAGGAGCCCAACGGCCGCGAAGATCAGACCGACCAGGGCGCCCAGCGCCAGTAGCATGATCGGCGGTTCGCCCGGCAGACTCGGGTCGCCGGTTTGTTCGCGCGGTTTCTCCATTCTGTCGAGCGTGCCGTTGGTCGTTATTCCCGGGGGCGCTATGCTACCGCGACCCTGAGTTGACTGCAGCGATGCGCCCGTGACCGACCTGAACAACAAGCTTGTACTGTTAACCGGAGCGACCGGTGGTTTCGGCAGCCACTTCGTCGACCAGCTGCTGTCGTCCGGAGCGCGGCTGATCATCACCGACCGCGATCCGGGGCTGCTCGACGGGCTCTGCGACCGTCATGCCGATCAGGAGACACGTATGGTTGCGGCCATTACGGCCGACCTGTCCAGCCATGCCGGATGCAACGACCTGATTGCCGCTGTGAACGCGCTGGAAGACACGCCGGATGTTCTTATCAACAATGCCGGCATAGCCGTGGCGGGAAGGCTGGATCACGTGCCCTCGGCACGCTGGGAAACGCTAATGCAGGTCAACCTGCTGGCCCCGATGCGCCTGACAACAGCGCTGGTGCCGGCGATGGTCAAACGCGGCTCCGGCCACATCGTCAACATCGCATCGCTCGCCGCCTGGGTGGGCTCACCCGGCCTGACGAGCTACTGCGCCGCCAAGTTCGGACTGCGTGGATTTAGCGAGTCGCTGGCATTCGATCTTGCCGAGCACAATATTCGCGTATCGACCGTCTGCCCCTCATTCAGTGATACGCCGATTCTCGACTCTGCGCAGTTCGGTTTCGACCAGCAGCGAGCGGTGCCGCGGGAATTTCTGTCTGACCCTGCTGACGTTGTCGCCCGGGTGATTCAGGGCATCGAACGGGACGCGGCGAATATCTTTCCGGACCGGACAGCCAGGCTGACGCACTACCTGGCGCGCTACCTGCCATGGACCATTCCTATGCTGCAGCGTCGCCTGGAGCGTAAAACGCTGGAGGCCGCCTCCGGCTAAGGCGATATACTCTACCGATGATTAGTTTTCGCGCGCGTATGGTGCGCTTCCTGACCCGGCAAATGTTTCGCGGCATTGATGCCGACGCGGACATTCCGTCGTTACGCAAACGCTGGGAGAAAATTGCCGCCCGTTCTCGCTCGATCGATGGCCTGCGTATCAAGTACGTCGAGGTCGCGGGGGTTGAATGCGAATGGTTGGTACCGCGCGACTGTGGCGACGCGCCGGTACTTCTGTACCTGCACGGGGGCGCCTATGTGAGCGGCAGCGCGCGCACGCACCGGACCATGGTCAGCTATCTCGCGAAAGTGGCCGGTATGCGCGCGATCCTGCCCAACTATCGGCTCGCGCCCGAAGACCCGTTTCCCTGCGGGCTCGACGACTGCGTCGCCGTATATCGCCAGCTTCTTGGCGAGGGTATTTCACCGGAGAACGTCGTGATTGCCGGCGATTCGGCCGGCGGCGGCATGACAATGGCCACGCTGCTGACCCTGCGCGAGGCGGGCGATCCGCTCCCGGCTGCCGCCGTGCTCATCTCCCCGTGGCTGGACCTGACCGCTTCCGGGGAGTCGGCACAGACCCGCAACGAACAGGACCCGCTGTTCCGGGCGGAGGAGATGCCGAAGGCAGCGCAGCACTATGCGCCGGTCGAACTGCATCGGGATCCGCGCGTGTCACCGGTATTCGCTGACGTGCACGGCTTGCCGCCGCTGCTGATCCACGTGGGCGATCATGAAATCCTGTTGAGCGACTCGACGCGCCTTACGCAAAAGGTGAGTGAAGCGGGCGGCTCGGTACATCTCAAGGTCTGGCCCGAAATGTGGCATGTGTTCCACTACTTCGTCAGGCGTATGCCGGAGGCCAACCGCGCGCTGGATTCCATGGGGCAGTGGCTGGCCGATCACATGGGTACAGGCGTGAAGCTTCCGAGCAGAACCAGCAAGGCCGCCTGATTCCCAACGGCCTGTAGCCCGAGCTAGAGGTTCGGGTTCTTCTCGCTGTCCTCAAACATGCGAATCATGAAGTTTCTCACCGAGGGGATTGCTTCGGCCTTTGGCATCAGCTTCTGCTGCTCGAGAATTTCGGCAATGTCGTCGATTGTGCGGCGCCCGTCGATCAGGGACATGATGTAGGCATAAATTCGCGTCGACATCGTTTGCGACTGGAACGCTTTTAGCAGCGGCACCGGCTCCCGTCCGGTCACGATCCAGTCCGGCAGCGACTTGTGACGTTCCGGCGCCTTGGCCTTTTTTGTCTTGGTCGCCGCGAACGTGAATACCAGTTCGTCGCGGCCGTGGCGGCTGAGCGGTGAGCACATGTAGGGAATGCGGTTTTCGATGACCGCCGGGCGATCGAATCCGGCTTCAGCGGCTATAGCGAGTACCTCTTCCGGCAGATATCGCCGTGCCCGTGAGGCGGGCTCGAAAGCCAGTGAGCCGAAGGTTATCCAGCGCCCGCCGGGTTTCAGGAGTTGATTGATGCGGGCTGCAAAGACGCGCAAATCCTCGGCAATGATATCGATGAGCCAGGGCGTGACGACAGTGTCGAAGGACTTCCTGGCAAACGGCGGACGCTGAACGTCGGCCAGCACGAGGTGCAGACCCTCGGACGCCGCCTCAGGTGCGCTGAGCGTCTGCTTCTTCGCGGCGTTCTCGAGTGAGCTAGGCGCAATCGGAAACTCATAGAGCTCGAGGCTGTTGCCCGCGAACATTTCACTCGCGATCAGTGCCAGCAGCGGGTTGAAGTCCGCAGCCACGGTTCGTCCGCTGCCTTCGCGGTCGTGCAGGTCATAGGCAAGCCGGCCCGCACCTGCGCCGAGCACCAGCGTATCGCCTGTTGCCATGTCGCCGTTTGCTTTAAGCGCTGCTTCGATCTGCTCGACGGACGCCGCGTTCTCGGCGTCGCCCCAAACCCAGTCGCGGTGCACGTTGTTGTAGTAGGTATTCAGCCCCTGATCGCCGGGCAGGCGGGTTCTTAAGGCCAGGTGGGATTCGTAGTTTGCTTCAAGGGCGCCCAGGTCTAGCGGCGCGAGCAGGGTCGACAGCATCTCACGGTGTTCATCGTTAGCTGCCTGCAGTTGCTCGAGACGGGCCCGGGTTTCTGCCAGCAGCTTGTCCTTCTTGAGATCTCCGCCAATTCGCTGTGACTCATGCGTGAGTCTCAGCAGCGCGAGTTTAAGCCGCTGGCGCCATTCTCCCATCGAGGCATCCGGCTCTGCGAAAAGCCATGGGATGCCGGCCAGGCTGTTGAACTCCGTCTTGCAGCCCGGGCATAGGTAGCCGCTGTCTGTTGCCACCAGCGGCGTCCTGTCGCAGCGGGGGCAGGCGAGTAACGGGTCGAGTGCGAGGTCTTCGGTCATGGCATAGGGCGGTGGCGGTCAAGCGACTATAGTCGCATT
>CAZFVT010000401.1:0-3655 GCA_964522355.1 uncultured Woeseiaceae bacterium
GCGAGGGCGACGTTGACCTCGAGGCGCTGCGTGCTGCGGTGGGCCCGAAGACCGCCGGAATTATGCTGACCAACCCGTCGACGCTCGGCGTCTTCGAACGGCGCATCATGGAGATCAAGCAGATCGTCGACGACGCGGGCGGTTTGCTCTATTACGACGGCGCAAACCTGAATGCCATTCTCGGCAAGGTACGTCCCGGCGACATGGGTTTCGACGTCATCCATATGAATCTGCATAAGACGTTCTCGACGCCGCACGGCGGTGGCGGTCCGGGCTCAGGCGCCATCGGCGTTGGCAAGCGGCTCCTGCCCTTTATGCCGATACCGGTAGTTGGCAGGGACGATGACGGCGGTGCCTACCGCTGGCTTGACGAATCCGACCTGCCGCAGAGCATCGGGCGCCTCTCCGCGTTCATGGGCAACGCAGGGGTGCTGCTTCGCGCCTACATTTACATGCGCATGCTGGGCCGTGACGGCATGCGACGGGTATCCGAGTTCGCAACCCTGAACGCCAACTATCTCCAGGCCCGTCTGCGCGACGCCGGCTTCGAGCTGGCGTTCCCGACGCGCCGCGCAACCCATGAATTCATCGTCACCATGAAAAAGAGCGCCAAGACCGTCAATCTGACCGCGATGGACGTGGCCAAGGCGCTGCTGGACCGTGACATGCACGCGCCGACGACGTACTTCCCACTGCTGGTGCCGGAGTGCCTCCTGATCGAACCGACCGAGACGGAGTCCCGCGAGGCGTTGGATCGCTTCGTGGAGGCAATGATCGAGATTGTCGAAGAGGCCGATTCGTCGCCGGAATTCCACAAGGAATCGCCGCGCAGCCTGCCGGTCCGTCGCCTCGACGACGTCAAGGCGGCCCGGAATCTGGACCTCGCCTTCCGGCGGGAAGCCGGCTAGCGGCGCGGGTTGCCGGGCGCGGAGGCGCGATTCTGACGAGTCGGTTCCGCCCCGGTACTTGCGTATCGGGCATAATTCCTCTGCTGGTCCCCGGAAAGAACCCGCAATCGCCGCCGGAACCCTTGGCGGCGATTTGAGTCTGTCTCGTGTACAGGACTTTCATTACCCAGGAAAAGGGAACGCCCATGCCGATACGTTTGTTGTTCGCTACGCTTGCCGTCGCGATATCAGTGTCCTCGAACGCCGAGGAGCCTGAATGGACGAGCACGCTTGAACGTATCGCATCCGGCGTCGTCAGCATCCGCGTCGACAGCACCCGCGCGTTTGACACCGAATGGAACTCATCGTCGCAGGCGACCGGCTTCGTCGTGGACGCTGAGCGCGGCATCATTCTGACCAACCGGCACGTGGTGACGCCGGGACCGGTGGTTGCCGAGGCCGTGTTCATCAACAACGAAGAGGTTCGGCTGACGCCGATCTATCGCGATCCCGTGCATGATTTCGGTTTCTTTCGCTACGACCCGAGCGACCTGCAGTACCTGACGCCAACGGAGCTGCCGCTGGTGCCCGGCGCAGCCGGCATCGGACGTGAGATCCGGGTCATTGGCAACGATGCGGGTGAGCAGCTGTCGATCCTTGCCGGAACGATTGCGCGGCTGGACCGACAGGCCCCGGACTACGGCCGCGGCAAGTACAACGCGGCCTCCGGCACCTCTGGTGGCTCGTCCGGCTCTCCGGTCATCAACATCGAGGGTGAGGTTGTCGCCCTGAATGCGGGCGGCGCGAACTCCGCTGCCAGCAGTTTCTTCCTGCCGCTTGATCGAATCGATCGTGCCCTGCGCCTGCTGCAGGCCGGCGATTCGGTGGCCCGTGGCAGCCTGCAGTCTGAGTTCGTACGCAAGACCTACGACGAATTGCGACGCCTGGGACTAACCGAAGAGACCGAGGCGCTGGTGCGACGAACCAACCCGGATCTCACCGGCATGCTGACGGTTCAGCAGCTGATTGCCGGCTCGCCGGCTTCGAGCAAGCTGCAGCCGGGCGACATCCTGGTACGCATCAACGACGAGCTGATCACGGAGTTTGTACCGCTCGCCGCGACCCTGGACGCCCATGTCGGCCACGACATCACCCTGCAGCTCGAGCGCGGCGGCCGGCAGATCACCGAAGTGCTGCCGGTAACGGATCTCCACGCGATCACTCCGGACGCGTTCCTGCAGTTCGGCGATGGCATCCTGAATGACCTCTCCTACCAGCAGGCGCGGCACTATAACCGTCCGCTTGAGGGTGTTTACGTTGCCAACCCCGGCTATCTGCTGTCCCGCTCGGCGATTCCCCGCGGCGCGGTCATCACTGAAGTTGGCGGCGAGCCGGTGGCCTCTGTTGCCGACTTCGAGAAGCGCCTCGAATCGCTGGCGGACGGTGATCGAACGACTGTGCGCTTCAACACCATCGAAGATCCGCGCAACAGTATTGTCCGCTCTCTGCAAATGGATCGGACCTGGTTTCCGGCGAGCCACTGCGTGCGCAATGACGACAGCGGCACCTGGCCATGCCGGGAGCTGGCCGATGGGCCGGCGCCGAGCGCACCGCAGTCCGGCAGCACGCGTTTTCCCGATTACGACGATTCGCGCATCAACGCGATTGCGCCGTCGCTGGTCGTCGTGAACTTTGATTTGCCCTACACCGTGTCTGGTGTGGCTGACCGGCATTACTATGGAACCGGCCTGATCGTCGACGCCGAGCGCGGCCTGGTCGTGGTCGACCGCAACACCGTTCCCGTCGCCATGGGCGACGTGTCGATCACCTTCGCCGGTTCCCTGGAAGTCGACGGCCGCGTCGAGTACGTCCATCCGCTGCACAACCTGGCGGTCGTGGCTTACGATCCGGCCAGCATCGGCGACACGCCGGTCAAAAGCGCGCGGTTCAGTCGCGAGCAGCTGGCATCGGGAGACGACGTCTGGGTTGTCGGTCTCAAGGGCGATCATCAGCTGGTCCACCAGAAGAGCACGGTGTCCTCAGTTGATCCGCTCAACCTGCCGTTGTCGCGCACCTTGCGCTTCCGCGATGCCAACGTTGAGGGCGTTGCCCTGGTCAACGCTCCTGGTGATGTTGACGGCGTGCTGACCGACAGCCGCGGGCGGGTCGCGGCCATGTGGTCGAGCTTTGCCTACCAGTCTGGCTCGGAAGCGGGGCAGATCAACCGCGGCATCAGCGCGGATCTCGTCCGCGATCTCCTTCGAATTGTCCGGTCCGGTGAGGCCTTGTACTCGCTCGACACCGAGCTCAACTACCTGCCGCTGTTCGCGGCACGCAAACGCGGTCTCGATGAGGCGTGGCTTGACCGGCTGGAGCAGAAGAACCCGACCGGTCGCCGGGCGCTGACCATCGGTCGACTGGTGGCTGGCTCTCCGGCCTCGGCGGTGCTGCGCAACGGCGATATTGTTCTCGCGATTGATGACTCGGTCGTGACGACCTTCCGTGAGCTCGAGCAGGCAACGCAGAAGCCGCAGGTGAAGGTCACCGTATGGCGAGATTCCGAAGCGCTGGACTTCGACATTGAGACGGTGGCGCTGTCGGGTGAAGGCATTGACCAGGCCGTCATGTGGGCTGGCGCGCTGCTTCAGAACCCGCATCGCGCCATGGCGGCGCAGCGCGGCATCGAGCCTACCGGTGTGTACGTCGCTTTCTTCAATTACGGATCGCCGGCAACCCGATACGGACTCTGGGCCGGTCGCAGGATTGTC
>CAZFVT010000402.1:0-1503 GCA_964522355.1 uncultured Woeseiaceae bacterium
TCGCCGGAGGGTGACCAGCGCGGGCTGGAATAGCTGTCGGCGCCGGAAAGGATGGGCCGGTGGTTGTCGCCGTCGGCGTCAACAATCCAGATGTTGTTCCTGGCCCGGTCGGTCATGATGTCCATGGCGCGGCGGACGTAGGCCACCTGGCTGCCATCGGGCGAAATCTGCGTTTCAGATGCGACTTCGAGATCGAAGATCTCGATGCTTGTCAGGACGTTCTCATCGGATGATTGAGCGTAGACGGTCGACGCTGCCAGCACGCCGGCCAGCAGCAGTAGGCACTTTCGATTCATGTCGGGATACCTGGAGTCCGCGATGAAAGGTCGGACAGCATCCACAATGCGGAGACCGCACGCAAGCCGAGCAGCACCCGGTGTCTCGAAGTACGGCGCGGCCGTCGCTCCAACGCTGATTGACAGCGCGCTGAGGCAGGATCAGGCGAGTGCGATGTAAGGAAGGGTTCGGCGAAAGACCGCAGTTTACGAGCTGGTAAATGAGGATCTTGAGCCGGACGCTGACGCAGCAGCGTGCCGGCTGATCCTGCCTCAGCGCGTTGTCACGCGACGTTGTCTACGTCCTGGCCCGCTATGTAATTCAGCTTGATAATGTCCGGCATCACGGCTTCAGAGATGAGGAAGCCCTGCATCTTGTCGCAGTTGATGGTCTGCAGGAACTCGTAGGTTTCCTGGTCTTCCACGCCCTCGGCGCAAACCGCTATACCGAGCTTGTGCGCGAGACCGGTCACCGCCGCCAGTACCTGCTGGTCGACGGGGCTGGACTTGGCGCGTCGGAGGGCCGCCGCGTGAATCTTGATTTCGTCGAAGGGCATCTGTTCAAAGGCTGACAGCGACGATGCGGCCACGCCGAAGTCGTCGAGTGAAATCCTGAAACCCTTGCCGCGAAGCATCTGCAGGGCCTGGAGGTGCGGCGCCTGGCTGTTGGCCACGTCGTTCTCGGGCACCTCGAACGTGAAGCGCGAGCAGGACTGGCCGTGCTCGCGGACAATCGCAGCGTACTTCAGGGCGATATCCTGGTCGCGCAGCAGGCTCGGCGCGAGGTTGATACAGGCATTCACCTCGAGGCCCTTCTTTTCCCAGCGCCCCAGCTGAATCGCCGCCTCGGCGAGGACCCGCTCGGTTATCGTCCCCATCAGTCCAAAGGCTTCCGCCTCGGGAAGGAATTCGAGCGGACCCAGCAGGCCGTGCTCCGGGTGCCGCCAGCGCAGCAGGGATTCCGCCTCGCGCGTGCGCCATTCGGCACCGCTGTAGCGCTCGACCTTGGGCTGGTACTGAATGACGAGCTCGTCGTTGGCGATGGCGTCGCGCAGTTCGGCGTGGGTGACGCGCAGCATGCGCTGCCAGCACACCCGGGTCGCGTGGCGAAGCTCGTCGATACTGTCACCGTTCTCGATCCAGCTGACGTTCTCCAGGTTGTCGACCTGGGCCAGCAGGGTAAGGCGGTCCTCACCCTCGAAGTCGTCGCGTGTACCGCAGACAATCA
>CAZFVT010000402.1:1513-3653 GCA_964522355.1 uncultured Woeseiaceae bacterium
GGGTTCTCGGCGGCGGTCGCGGCCAGCGCCTCGACGCTGGCGGCGTCGATGTCGGCCGCCTGCAGAAAGGCGATGCGCCGCGTATTGGCGGCGAGCTGGTCGGCGAGCATCTTTGAGCTGCTGTGCGCCTTGATGATGAGATTGAGTTCGCGTGCCACCTGGGCCACGGCGCGGGTGCGCCGGTTCGCGTGGCTGACGAGAAATAACATGATCGCTCCTCGAAGCACCCCTAAAACGTGCCTCCAACGGCCGGCGTAAAGGCCAAAAATCCCTGGCGAGCCGGTTCCTACCCCTGTTTATACGTCGCCGGGCTGCCACCGAATGTGCGGCAGTTCGCAGAGTTGGTGATTGAGGACCATAAAAAGGCGGCCGGCTGGCGGCCGAAACCGCCCGATCATTACCTTCGAGGTTATTGTAAAAGGTGCGCCATAACCCCATAAATACCGGGGAAAAGAGCAAATTTTTAATCCGAAACCGTGTTGTCATGCCGATAGTCGCACTCTATAATGCGCGCGCGAAGCCAAGGTCGGCTTGCATGGTTTTACCGCTTAGCGCCACAAACCACCGGGATTCCGAGGGACGTGGCGTTTTTCATGCCGGGGGCACGCCAATTAGCAGCCTTTACGGCCCCGCTGGGGTCCCAAGAGCTGCCGGAATGCCATCCGCGAGATCGATGCGAAAAGTTCTCCTCCTGCAGTTAGGCGTAGGCACGCTGGTTGCCCTGCTGTTCTGGGGTACTGGCGGCACGGTCTCCGGGTACTCGGCAATGCTGGGCGCGCTGACCTGCGTGGTGCCAAACGCTTTCCTCGCCTTGCGACTGGCGGTGCCGCGGGACAAGCAGGCAGAGCGGCCGCTGATGCGAGCGGCGTTTGTCGGTGAACTCGGCAAGCTGGCGATTACGGTCATCATGTTCACGGTGATCTTCTCGCTGGTCAGGCCGCTGGCTCCGGCGGCACTGTTTGCGGGCTTTATCGCAGGGCAACTGACAACGTTTGCCGGCTTTCTGATGAAAGACGGTGATACTAAGACGAGAACGACGAGCGTAAAGAATGGCGACTGAAGGACACGGCGGCGAGCGCACCTCGGGTGAATACATCACTCACCACCTGCAGAACCTCCAGGTGTGCAAGAACGACAGCGGCGAGTGGGTCTGGAACGAGTGTGCAGGCAACTTCTATGCGATCAACGTGGATTCCATGTTCTGGTCGCTGTTCCTTGGCCTGATCTTCGTCTGGCTGTTCGGCAAGGCCGCCCGCAAGGCTTCGGCGGGAACGCCGACGAAAATGCAGGCCTTCGTCGAGATCGTCGTCGACTTCATCGACACCAGCGTCAAAGACACCTTCCACGGCACCAGCAAGCTGATTGCGCCGCTGGCGCTGACCGTGTTCGTCTGGGTATTCCTGATGAACCTGATGGACCTCATCCCGGTCGACTGGATTCCCTACGTTGCCGAGAACTATCTGCACATTCCTTATATGAAGGTGGTGCCGACCACCGACGTGAACATCACGTTCGGCATGTCTTTCGCGGTGTTCTTCCTGATCGTGTTCTACACGCACCTGGCCAAGGGGCCGCTCGGGCTGATCAAGGACCTGACGCTGCATCCGATCGCGCCGCCGACCAAGGGCGCCGGCCTGATCTTCGCGCCGGTCATTATCGCGTTTAACTTCATTCTCGAGTCCGTGGCGCTGATTGCGAAGCCGCTGTCACTGTCACTGCGACTCTTCGGCAACATGTTTGCCGGCGAGCTGATTTTTATCCTGATCGCGCTGCTCGGTATCTGGCAGCTGCCCCTGCACTTCGGCTGGGCGGTGTTCCACGTACTGATCGTCACGCTTCAGGCGTTCATCTTCATGATGCTGACTGTCGTTTACCTGGCGCTTGCCCAGGATGACCACTAGCCGCATCCGGATTTTTTTACGCAACAACTCTTTATAACTGGAGAGACTGATGGAAACTGTAATTGGGTTCACCGCACTGGCCGTCGCACTTCTGATCGGCCTTGGCGCACTGGGCGTTGGCATTGGCATGGGCCTGCTGGGTGGTCGCTTCCTCGAAGGCGCCGCTCGTCAGCCTGAGCTCGCACCGATGCTGCAGACGAAGATGTTCCTCGTCGTCGCGCTGCTCGACGCGGTAGCCA
>CAZFVT010000403.1:0-3646 GCA_964522355.1 uncultured Woeseiaceae bacterium
AGCGTCGCTCGCGGCTATGCGCGACCGGACCTGCGCCTGATCGTCACCGACCTCGCCGGATGGAGGCTCGCTGCGGCGGGGGACTTGTCCCGCGAGTCGGGTGCCGCCGCCGGAAGCGGCTGGCTGCGGATGGCCTACGGTTTCATTCTCGAACCGGGGGACACCTCGTCGGGAATCGCCTTCGACGCAACCGGGCGCGAACGTTCGGGTTACGTGCAAACAGCGCTTGCCGGCGAGTCGGACTCCGGATGGTTTCGCTCTGACACGACCGGTCGTGCCGTGGTGGCGGTGGCCCAACCGGTTTGGTCCGGTAGCACCCAGACCGGCGTGCTGATCCTGCAGCAGGGTACGGCCGCCATCCTCAGCCTGACGAACGATGCGCTCGGTCGCCTGATCGGCTTTACCTTGATCGCGACCGTGCTGGTGGCCGTCGCCCTGATTGGCTATGCGAGCCTGCTGTCCTTCCGAATTCGCAGGCTGAGCCAGGCGGCAGAACTCGCCCTGAATGAAGACCCCGCCGCGCTCTCCCTGCCCAGCGCCAACAGTCGCGACGAGATCGGCGACCTGTCGCGGAGCTTCAACGAAGTCCTGAACCAGCTGGGTAACTACAACGAATACCTGCGCACGCTTGCGTCGAAGCTGTCGCACGAACTCAGGACGCCGCTAACCATCGTCAGCTCGTCGCTGGAGAATCTTGAACACGAGCCGCTCGCAGAGGACGCTGCACGATACACGGCTCGCGCGCGGGACGGCACGGCGCGGCTGAAGAAAATTCTGGATGCGATGAGCGAGGCGAACCGCGTCGAGGAACTCATGCGGAGCATCGAGCCGGAGCGGTTCGATCTCGTCTCGGCGATCGCGGCCTCGACAGACGCCTACGCGGCAACCTGGCCCGGGCGTCGGTTCAACTTCAGGAGCGATGCTGAGTCCATTCGCCTTGAAGGTTCTCCGGAACTCCTGATCCAGCTGCTCGACAAGCTCATCGACAACGCCATCAGCTTCAGCGAAGAGGATGACAGGATCGACATCGCTCTCGAACAATTGGCTGATGGCGCACGCCTGCGCGTAACCAATCCAGGGCCGCCCCTGCCCGAGAAGATGCGTGGCAGACTCTTCGATTCGATGGTGTCGCTGCGCGAGGGCGCTGACAATGAACATCTCGGGCTTGGGCTTTACATCGCGCGGCTGATTGCCGAAGGGCACAATGGCACAATTCGGGCAGAGAACATCGAAAGCGGCGTCGTTTTCGAGGTGCTTATCAGACATGCCGGCTAGCGCGTTAAAGCGCGGCAAGCCGGACAAAGAAGCAAACCTACTTAAGGAGAGGCAGGACGATGGCGAACGAGGGCTACCATGAACCGATCGAAGAACTGAGCGACGAAACGCGGGACATGCATCGTGCGATCGTCTCACTGATGGAGGAGCTGGAAGCCGTCGATTGGTACCAGCAGCGAGTCGATGCCTGCAAGGACAAGGAGCTTGCCGCAATCCTTGCGCACAACCGCGACGAAGAAAAAGAGCACGCCGCGATGGTCCTTGAGTGGATACGCCGGAAGGACCCGCGCATGGACAAGGAACTCAGGGATTACCTGTTCACGGACAAGCCGATCGCCCACGAATAGCCGCGCGCGACCGGGCGGTCGCCGGGCCGTTCGCAGGAAGTCGAGACGTCAGGCGCTCAGGTAGCTGACGATACCAAGGGCGGCTTCGCGCCCTTCATTGACCGCCGTGACGACGAGATCGGAACCGCGGGTCATATCGCCGCCGGCAAAAATTCGCGGGTTGGTAGTCTGGTACTTGTGCCGGCCGAGCCGGTCAACGCGGACCCGGCCGTTGGGCAAGATGTCGATGTTTTGTTCGTCAAACCAGCTGGCCGGGCTCGGACGAAAGCCGAACGCGACGACAACCGCATCCGCCGGCAATACCTGCTCGGTACCCGGCACGGGCTCGGGGCGACGACGACCACCGGCATCCGGTTCGCCAAGCCGTGTCTCGATAACCTTGACGCCGGTGACAGAATCCTTGCCGACGATTTCCAGCGGCTGCTGATTAAAGAGGAAGTTCACACCCTCCTCCTTGCTGTTGGCCACTTCGCGCCGTGAACCGGGCATGTTCTGCTCGTCGCGTCGATAGGCACAGCTGACGCTGGACGCGCCCTGGCGGATCGCGGTCCGGTTGCAGTCCATCCCCGTATCACCGCCGCCGAGGACGACAACCTGCTTGCCCTTGAGGTCGATGAACGGCAGCGAGTCATCGCGAATGCCAAGCTCGCGGTTAATGTTGGAGACCAGGTAGGGCAGTGCGTCATAGACGCCTTCGAGCTCTTCGCCGGGGAAGCCACCGCGCACCGACGTGTAGGTGCCCATTCCCAGGAACACGGCATCGAACTGAGCTAACAGCTCGTCAATGCTGATGTCGTCGCCGATCCGCGTGTTGAGTACGAACTCTACGCCCATGTATTCCAGGATCTCGCGACGCTTGCGGACGATATCCTTTTCCAGCTTGAACGGCGGAATGCCAAACGTCAGCAGCCCACCGATCTCGGAGTAGGCGTCGTAGACCACCGAACGGACGCCATTCCGGGCCAGCACGTCCGCCGCCGCGAGACCGGCCGGGCCGGCACCGACGATGCCGACGCGTTTGCCCGTATCGACGACCTGGGACATGTCCGGACGCCAGCCCTGCTTGAAGGCCTCGTCGCTGATGTAGCGCTCGATGTTGCCGATGCTGACCGCGCCAATGCCGTCGTTCAGGGTGCAGGCGCCTTCACAGAGGCGATCCTGCGGGCAGACGCGACCACAGATTTCCGGCAGAGAATTGGTCCGATGCGACAGCTCCGCCGCCTCGAACAGCTTGCCTTCCTCGATGAGCCTCAGCCAGTCGGGAATGTAGTTGTGAACCGGACATTTCCACTCGCAGTACGGATTACCGCAGGACAGGCAGCGTCCGGCCTGGGATGCCGCATCGGCGCCGTCGTAAGACCCGTAGATCTCGCTAAAGTGCTTGATGCGCTGTTCGGCGGGCTCTTTCTCCGGGTCGCGACGCGGAATTTCCAGGAACTGCAGAGGATGTTTGGACATGTGCGGGGAATCCTCAGGCAGCCTGGCGCAGCGATTCGATCAGCGAGCCAAGCTCGGCGGCCTTCGGCTTGACCAGCCAGAAGCGCGGCAGGAAGGTGCGGAAGTCATCGAGTATCTCCTCGCCCCAGGGACTGCCGGTCAGCTCGACGTGACGAACGATCAGTGCCCGCAGGTACTGCAGATGCTGCTCCATACCCTCTGGCGAAATGCGATGAATGTCGATGAGGTCGTGGTTATAACGATCCACGAAGTCGCGATGCAGATCGAGGACGTAGGCGAAGCCGCCGGTCAGTCCGGCGCCGAAGTTAACGCCGGTTGGCCCAAGTACCGTCACGACGCCGCCGGTCATGTACTCACAGCAGTGGTCGCCGGCGCCTTCGATCACGGCCGTGGCTCCGGAGTTACGCACGGCAAATCGCTCGCCGGCGTGACCGTTGGCGAACAGGTGGCCGCCGGTTGCGCCGTACAGGCAGGTGTTGCCGATGATCACCGTTTCCTTGGCCTCAAAGCTCGATGCGGCCGGCGGACGAATCACGATCTGCCCGCCCGACATGCCCTTGCCGACG
>CAZFVT010000404.1:0-3638 GCA_964522355.1 uncultured Woeseiaceae bacterium
CAGGTGCTCGCGGCTGGTATTGATCGAAACATCAAACTGTCCCGAAGGCAGACCCCCCAAGAGACCAATAATATTGCGCTCCATCACGTGGAACACTTCCTTCGATTGCGGCCGGGAAAGCTGCTCGATAATCTCGGGCCGCCGCTCTGGTCGCCGGTTTGCGACCTGCATCGGATACAGCACCAGGCTGCCGTCCGCGTGGGTGCTCATCCAGTTGTTGGGAAACACGGCATCGGGGGTGTCGGGCTCCGCGGTGTCCGCAACCTCCACCACCCGCACGCCCGCCTCCCGCAGCGCTTTGGCTATACCGTCGAACTCCCGCTCGGCCACGGCCTGCTCTTCATCGGGTGAGGCGTCGATGGCCTTCATGAAGCGATTCGAAACGGCCGCCAGCGGATTGCTGCGAAAACGGGCCGGCCTGATCATCATTACGGCGGACGCAAGTTGTGCTTCGGTTTCTGAGGTCATATCGTAAGGTCGACGGCGCGCGAACTGCGGTCGCGATTCACGCTGAGACGAGAGTATGCCCGGAACCACAAGCAAACTGAATGCCATAGGCGGCCGACTGGTGAACCCCGCCTGGGTCTGCTTTGCCTGGTTCGGCATCACGGCGGGCGCTGGATTGCTCGCGATTACCGCCATTTTTGCTGCAGACATGGCGACCCGTCCGGTCTCGCTGGATATCGCGCGAACGCTTTTCGAACGCCTCGTCAACGTCGAGTTCGCCTTCCTCATCCTGCTGCTGATAATGATCCGGACCACCGGACAAGCCATGAAGCTGTGGTCGGTCTCCGCCGTGCTGGCACTCATTATGCTTGGTCAGGCGGCGTGGCTGATTCCAGAGCTATCGTCGCGTACTGACATGATTATCGGTGGCAACGAACCACCGCCGTCGATCGCCCATGCGGCCTATTCGATCAGCACGCTCGTCAAACTCGGACTGCTGTTCGGCCTGGGCCTCAGCCTCATTCCTGCAAGGCCAGCCCGGCGAGACGTGCAGGAGCAGGCGTGATGACGGAGACGGAAGCTGGATTGCTGCTCACCGACGAGCTCTGGATCGTTGTGGGCGTGACGGTTGCTGCGGTCATGGCTTGTGTTTTCCTGCACTTTGAAGTGCTGCGCCTTGCGTCGGATTTCTTGCCGGCGCCGAAACACCATCGCCGACGCCGAATCGCCTACCTGATTCTCTGCATCCTGATGCTGCACGTCGTGGAAATCTGGATCTTCGGCATCGCCTATTACGGCCTGCTGCAATACGAAGACTATGGCACGCTGGTCGGCATGAATCCGGTGACGCTTTTCGACTGCGTCTACTACTCGGCCGTGGTGTTCTCAACGCTCGGCTTCGGCGATATTGTCCCCGACGGCCTCATTCGCCTCGTTACCGGCATGGAGAGCATTGCCGGTCTGACCCTGATTACCTGGTCGGCGTCCTACACCTATGTCTCCATGAATCGAAGCTGGGTAGAAGGAGAGGACGGTTGAACGCCGACGGGCAAATCCCCGCCTCCCTCTACCGGCGCGGCCTGAAGATTCCGGTCCGCTACTGGCCGGCAAGCGGCAGCCCGCGAGCGGTGGTTCAGGTGCTGCACGGCCTTGCCGAGCATGCCGGACGCTATGCGCGATTTGCGGGCGTTTTGAATGCCGCAGGAATAAGCGTCGTCTCTCACGATCATCGTGGACATGGCGCTGAGCACTATGAGCCGCGAGGGCACTTCGCGGATACCGAGGGCTGGACCGTGCTCATCGAAGACGCCGGCACCGTGCGCGACACCATCGACGCCCAGCTTCCCGGTGTGCCGCACGTCCTGCTTGGCCACAGCATGGGTTCCTATATCGCGCAGAGCTTTGCGATGCGATACCCGGAGAAGGTCCAGCGCCTGATCCTGTCCGGCTCCACATCACCCAACCGTGTTGAAGTGCGTGCCGCCCGCAGCATCGCCTGGCTCCTCTCAACGATATTCGGCGCCAGATCGACCGGGAACTTTCTCAACAAGGCTTCGTTCGGCGAGTTCAACGATGACTTCAAGCCCAACCGCACGGAGTTCGACTGGCTGTCGCGCGACGAGGCTGAGGTGGACGCCTACATTGAAGACCCGCTGTGCGGCGGTATCTCCAGCAATCGCCTGTGGTACGACCTGCTGGGTGGCCTGCTGGAGATCAGCGCGCCCGGCGCACTCGAGCAGCTGCCGGAAGAGTTACCCGTCCTGATCCTCGGCGGCGCGCTGGACCCGGTCGGCGGCGCATCAGGGCTGTCACGCCTCGCCCGGCAATACGGCAAGGCGGGTCACACACAAGTCACTTTGCAGCTCTACCAGGACGGCCGCCACGAGATGCTGAACGAGACGAACCGCGACGAGGTGACGGCCAACATTCTCACCTGGATCGAGTCGACTTTGTAAGCCGACTTCCCGCGGCCTGCCGAACCAGCTTTCCGTTTATCTACGCAAAAAAAAGAGCCCCCGCTTTCGCGGGGGCTCCGGTCTTGCTGGTCACATCCTCGAGGGGATGTTCGTCAAGTCAGCTTAGAAGCTGAAGTTGACGCGACCGTAGTAGTAACCGCCCTGCCAGGGAACAATCGTTCCCGAGCTGTAAACGCGGCCACAGCACTGGTCGTTGTCGCTTGCTTCACGATCGAGCTCGTCCGGGAAGGAATCGAACAGGTTACGACCGCCGACGGCTACGCGCCAGTTGTCGTTAATCTGCCAGTTAGCTTCCAGGTCGAAGAACGTCGTCGGATCGAAGTACTGCACGAACAGAGCCGGCAGGAAGTTCGTGTTCCGATCCGAGTTCGCAGACTCACCGAAGTACCGTACGCGACCGATAATGTTGACATTACCAACCGAGTGGTTCGCCGTCAGGTTCCAGCGAATGTTCGGATCCGCGTTCTCGAAGTCGAACTGCTCTTCCTCGTTCAGGAAGTCGCTGGCGTCCGAATCGAGCTCACTCCGGTTCCAGTTGTAGGCGAGCTGCAGGTCAGTGGTCTGACCGTTGTCCCACTCAACCGGATAGGAAGCGACGATGTCGAGACCGGTTGTTTTGCTGTCGAAAGCGTTGGTGAAGTAGAACACGCCACCAATACTCTCGGCACCGACAACGCCCGCGTCAACCAGTGCGAGGTAGTTGTCGTAAGCGTCACCCGAATCCGGATCCGTCGATACGTCCAGCGTCGAGATCGAGTTGAAGCGATCTTCGATGTTGATCTGGTAGAAGTCGACCGTCAGGGACAGGTTCTCGATCTCAGCCGTAAAGCCGAAGGTGTACGACGTTGACGTTTCTGCTTCAAGCGGCGAAGCACCCAGTGCCTGAGCTACGTTGCCCGAGGCCGGGAACAGACCGGTAGCAACCGGGAAGCCGTTCGGCAGACGCGTCGATACGTTCGTCGTACCCTGCTGACCCGGGGTCGGAGCGCGGAAACCGGTACCTACTGAAGCACGGAACGAGAAGTTGTCCGTCAGCAGGTAACGACCGGCGATCTTGCCCACCGTCTCATCACCAAAGTCAGAGTAGTCTTCGTAGCGAACTGCAGCCTGCAGGAACAGACGCTCAGTTACGTCACCGCTTACGTCACCGTATACCGCGAAGGAATCACGCGTGTAGTCGTCGGAGAACGCCGGCGAGTAGCCCGGGAAGCCGTT
>CAZFVT010000405.1:0-3631 GCA_964522355.1 uncultured Woeseiaceae bacterium
CGTAACGGCCGCACCAAACGCTTCCAGCGGCGTCACCGTGCGCCCGAAGAACAGGATGTCCCACAGGAAACTGAGGGAGGGCTGCAGCAACAGCGCGATGCCGACCTCCGTGGTGGAAACCTTGGTCAGGCTGCTGGCGATGAACATCATGCCAAGGGCATGGGAGAGCAGGCCGTAGGCGCCGAGCCAGAGCATGTCCTGACCACGGCTAACCGCCAGGGACTGACCTTCAGCGAACGCGGAAATGCCGAGAATGACCGCAACAACAAGCGACATGACCGCGACCTCTCGCATCGGCACGGGATGCACGGCTGCCATGCGCGCCCGGCGCATGCAAAGCATGTAGCCGGCGTAGCTCACAGCCGTCAAAACGCCAAGAATTACTCCAGCGCGGTAGCCGGGCTTCAGCGACTGCCATTCCGGCCCGACGATCAGGGTCAGGCCAAGGATCGCCAGCGGTACGGCGATGAGCTGAACGCGGCTCGGTCGCTGATGCAGAAACAGAACGCCAGCCGCCATCATGAAGAAAACCTGCAGATTTGCGAGTAGCGTGGACAGCCCGGGTCCGATGTAAAGTATGCTGCGGTGCCAGAACCAAAGGTCCAAGGCAAAGAACACGGCGGACGCGGCGATGGCCAGCCATACGGCCGGCGAGAAATGAATACGCCGCCCGCTAAGCAGGATGAATGCCAGCAGTGCCAGGCCGCCGATTAACACCCGGTAGAAGCCGCTGGTGGTCGGCGACACGCTGACCAGGTTGACGAACACCGGCGAGAAGCTGATCAGCGCCGCCCCGGCGAAGAGACGCAGGCGCGGGTTGGCAATCGCTGCAGGCGGTGACACGGGCATGGCCTTGGGATCCGGAGGGAGTGATCAGAGATGACGTCAAAAACCGCGGACATTGTATGCCTGATTGCCGTCGCCGCAACGTTGGTGGCGACCTGGCTGCTTTATGGCTCGCTTCCCGACCCGATGCCTTCGCACTGGAACCTGTCGGGCGAAGTTGATGGCTACATGCCCAGATTCTGGGGCGCCGTTATCCTGCCCTTGACGATCGTCTTCTCCTGGGGACTGATGGCCAGCATCCGCTGGTTAACTCGCGAGCACGAGCAGCGCGAAAGCCTGTGGCCTGCGTTAAACGCAATCCAGGTCGCAACCGTCCTGTTTATGGCCGCCTTATCGGGCCTGGTGCTGTCAGCGGCGATGGGCTCGGGTGACTTTGTTGCCAGGCTGGTTCCGATGGGCATCGGCATCGTGTTCATCGTAGTGGGCAGCGTGATCGGGTCTGTCGAGCAAAATCGCTACCTCGGCATACGCACCCGCTGGACGCTCGCCAGCGAAGAGGTCTGGAAACGAACCAACCGCCTCGGCGGCCGCACATTCCTGTTGGGCGGTGCGGTGCTTATCGTGGCGAGCTTTAACGACGGCAAGCTGTGGGGGGCGTTGGCTATCGTCGCGGTCATCGCCATCGCGGGCATCCTGCCCGTCATCTATTCCTACCGGCTGTCAAAGCGACTGGGCAGGGATAGTCTATAAGACGTCCGGGCCCCGCGGCTCAGCCCGTCAACCAGGACTCGCGGCGCGTTGCCGTGTCGGCGTCGACCTCATCACTTGCGACCAGGTAGCAGGTCGTTGCCGGCGGCTCGACCAGGGTCATCGACAGGTTCAGCAGCTCGTCGCGCCGGAACACGGTCAGGCGCACGGTATCGCCCGGTTCATACTCACCAAGCCGTTTCTCGAGGTTTATCGCCGTTGCCTTAAGCCCGTCCACGGCGACGATTTCATCGCCCGGCGACACGCCGGCACGTTCCGCCGGGCTACCGGCCAGCACCGAACCGAACACGGACCGGCCATCGCTGACGGTCAGGTTCGAGCCAATCCAGGGCATAGGCTTGGAACCGGCACTTGCCGCTTTTCCGCCCATGTCCTTGGCGTCCGTCGCCGCACGCATCGTGGTTCGGATTCCGACCGTTGGCAGCAGGTCGTCCAACGGCAGCTCGTCAAAGCCGCGGACGTAGCGCTCAAAGAACTCGCTCAGGTCCAGGCCACTGATTCTTTGCGCTACCGACTCCAGGCCGCGTTCCGGCATACCCTCGCCCGTCTCGCCATAAAGACTCCAGCACTCGCGCATGACCTCGTCGAGTGAGCACTCGCCGTTGGTCTTCGAGCGCAAGGTGAGATCAAGCGCCAGGGCAAGCAGTGCGCCTTTGCCGTAGTAGCTGACGATGAAGTTCGGCGAACCGGCATCCTGCTTGTAGAACTTTGACCACGCCTCAAAGCTCGACCCCTCGAGGGTCTGTCGATGACGACCCGGGTTCCGCGCGATGCGGGTGATGCCCTGACCCAGCAGCTCGAGGTAGCTTTCCAATGAGATGACACCGGAACGCGCGAGGGCAAGATCATCGTAGTAAGACGTGATGCCCTCGAACACCCACATCAGGCCCGTGTAAGCCTCTGTCGACAGGTCGTAGGGTGTAAACGCCGCCGGCTTCATTCGGGTTACATTCCACAGGTGGAAGTACTCATGGCTGCAAAGGCCGAGAAACTTCCGGTAGGCGGTGGAAACCTCGGAATCGCCCTTGCGCGGTAGGTCGTCGCGGCTGCACATGTTGCTCGATGACCAGCGGTGCTCAAGACCGCCATAGCCCTGGCCGACGACCATCATCAGGAACAGGTAGCGATCAAGGCTCTCGGGTGCGCCAAGCAGATCGTGATGCTTGCGACAGATTTTCGCCAGGTCCGTGCACACCCTCGCGGTGTCGATGTTCTCGTGTCCGCAAAAGGCGATCGCATGCGGTATGCCGTTGACCTCAAACTCACCCAGCACGATGTCGCCGATTTCAACGGGGTGATCGATGAGCTCCCAGTAATCGTCAGCCCGATAGCCGCCGTAGCCGTAAGGATCTGCGGTGCTCCGGTTCATGGCGGTGGCGACCCGCCAGTGCTGCCCCACGCCGTCTGCGGGTGCACGAATATCCAGCTCAACCGGCTTGTGCTCCTGGCCAACAACGGCCGGGAAGACGACCGTGCCATTGAAGTAGGCGTGCCGGTGGTCGAAGTGCGCACCGCGAACGTTCAGTTCCTGGGCATAAACCTCGATCGTCAGGGTGAGCACCCCCTGGCAGGGACCCGACTGCCAGCTGGCCTTGTCGAGCTGTTCCAACGGCGTTGGCTCACCGTCGCAGCTCGCCGATGCGCTAACGACGTTTCGCGCGAAATCCCGAATCAGGTAGCTGCCGGGAATCCAGGACGCGAGGCGAAACATCTGGCCGGCCTCGTCCGGTTCCGGCACGGTGACGGTCACCTCGTAAAGGTGCGCGCCGGCATCTTTCGGCAAAATCGAATACTGAATCGGTCGGCTCATTGAGCAGGGGCTCCTCGCGCGTGGGTTGGGGAAGCCGTTAGGATACCGGCGGCTCGGTCAGCTTCAGGGTCAGGCATTTCGCGGATCCACCAGCTTTCAGAAACTCGGAGAGATTGACCTCGCGCACCTTGAAGCCGTTTAGCATCAGTCGCGCCTTTAGCGGATCCGATGCCTTGTTGAGAATCACGGTGTCGCCGATGTTCACGGCATTGCAGGCGAAGTTGCCGGCATCCATCGTGTCGACGACGATGCGCTTGTGCGGCGGAA
>CAZFVT010000406.1:0-3626 GCA_964522355.1 uncultured Woeseiaceae bacterium
GAACGATGACGTGGCTCGGGGCCGCGTCGGTATTCACCCGGGATCCGGCCGTCATCGAATCGGCGAGCCACGTCATCGTTCCCGGGGTGGGCGCTGCGGCCGACGCCATGAGCCGTCTCGAGGACTATGGCCTCACAGAGACGATTCGACGTCTCGATCAGCCGGTCCTCGGTATCTGCCTCGGTATGCAGCTGTTGTGTCGGCACTCCGAGGAAGATGACGTCGATTGCATCGGCGTGTTCCCGGAGCAGGCCAGCCGAT
Organism: uncultured Woeseiaceae bacterium; assembly: GCA_964522355.1. GTDB lineage: Bacteria > Pseudomonadota > Gammaproteobacteria > Steroidobacterales > Woeseiaceae > JBFGFX01. The sequence goes on from CAZFVT010000406.1 coordinate 262, forward strand.
TGCCGGCCTCCAGGGAATTCCCTGTGCCCAACATGGGCTGGTGCGCCATACACGATCGAAAGGACCACGCGCTGCTGGATGGAATTCCGGACGGTGCATGGTTCTACTTCGTACACAGCTACGCGCTGCCGCCCAGCGTCAGGGCCATTGCCTGTGCGGATCACCGCGAACCATTCGCCGCCATCATGGCGCAGGACAATTTTTTTGCCACCCAGTTTCATCCGGAGCGTTCCGCCGAGGCTGGCGCACGCTTGCTGGCGAATTTTCTGGAGATGAAGCCTTGAACGTTATCCCCGCCATCGATCTCCGCGGTGGCCGCTGCGTCCGCCTGTTCCAGGGCGAGTTCGACCAGGAAACCGAGTACAGCGACGACCCGGCCGCGGTCGCCGAACGCTTTTCGAAGCTTGGCGCCGACCGGCTGCACATGGTGGACCTCGACGGCGCTCGCGACGGCAAGCCGGCCAACGCCGAACTCGTTAAAGGCATCGCTGCGGCGTCGCCTCTCAAAGTTCAACTCGGGGGTGGCATTCGGACCCGGGATGACGTCCAGAACTGGTTTGGCGCTGGCGTTGACCGCTGCGTCATTGGCAGCCTGGCCGTGATCGAGCCGGATCGGGTGCGGCGATGGTTCGAGGCCTTCGGCGCCGACAAACTGGTACTCGCCCTCGACGTCCGGCTGGACGATAACGGGCTTCCCATGCTGTCCACCCACGGCTGGCAGGAAACCTCGACGGTTTCGCTCTGGTCGTGCATCAACGGCTATCGCGAAGCCGGGCTAAAGCACGTGCTGTGCACTGACGTCAGCCGTGATGGAGCAATGACGGGCCCTAATCTCTCGCTTTACGCCGACATAGTCTCGCGTTACCCGGAGATCGAGCTGCAGGCCTCCGGCGGTGTTCGCGGCTTGTCCGACCTGGTCGCCCTGCGTGACCTGGGTGCCGCCGCCTCGATTACCGGCCGGGCGCTACTCGATGGTTCGTTAACCGCAGAGGAGATTCAGTCATTCCTGCTCGACGCCTGATTCCCTGCCTGGACGTTCGCGACGGCAAGGTCGTCAAGGGCGTGCAGTTCCGCAACCACCGGGTCGTCGGTGACATCATCGACCTCGCGCGCCGTTACGGTGAGACGGGCGCGGACGAGCTCGTGTTCTATGACATCACGGCCAGTCCTGACGGCCGGAGCGTGGATCGAAGCTGGGTAACGCGGGTTGCGGAGGTGCTCGATATCCCGTTTTGCGTCGCCGGCGGCATACGCTCTGTGGCCGATGCCGAAGACGTGCTGAACAAAGGCGCCGACAAGATTTCCGTGAACTCGCCGGCGCTTGCCAACCCGGACCTGATCGACGAACTGGCCCGCCGCTTCGGATCCCAGTGCGTCGTGCTCGGCGTCGACAGCCGAGCCGAGGACGGCCGCTACCGGGTCTACCAGAACACCGGTGATCCCGACAAGACATCCGCCGCCAGCCGCGATTCGGTGGCCTGGATTCGCGAAGCCCAGTCCCGCGGCGCAGGCGAAGTTGTGCTGAACTGCATGAATCAGGATGGCGTCCGCAAGGGCTACGACATCGCCCAGTTGACCCTGGTCCGCGACAACTGCGACGTACCGCTTATCGCCTCGGGCGGTGCCGGTGCCGAAGCTCACTTCCTCGACGTGTTCCGCGAAGCGCAGGTGGATGGCGCGCTCGCTGCAAGCGTGTTCCACAGCGGTGAAATAGCCCTGCCCGACCTGAAGCGTTACCTGCTCGGGCACAACATTCCAATCAGAACCTGAGTCTTAAGACCATGACCGTAAACTTCCTTGCGGAACTCGACGACATCATAAGCGACCGGCTTACAGACCGGCCGGAGAGCAGCTACACGGCAAAGCTGGCCGCTGAAGGTATCACCCGCCTGGCGCAAAAGGTCGGCGAAGAAGGCGTTGAGATGGCCCTGGCTGCAGTGGCAGGCGACCGACAGTCGCAACTGGACGAAGCGGCTGACCTGATGTTCCACCTGATGGTGCTGCTAAAGGCGAAGGGCCTCTCGGTGCACGACGTGGCCGAGGTGCTCGAAGCGCGCCATCGTAGCTAAGCCTCAGCGGACCGAAAGATCAGGCGTTCAGCAGGATCTCAGGGGGAACTGGCCGCATGTTGTACTCAGAGGCCATGACCCGACCGTAGGCGCCGGCGTTCAGTAACAGCATGACGTCGCCCTCACGGCAGTCGGGAAGATCGCGCCCGCGTCCCAGGGTATCGCCCGTTTCACAAATAGGCCCGACTACCGTCACCGCTCCCGCCGACGGCTCGTCGATGCGAGTTAGATTCACGATCTCATGATGAGCGCCGTAGAGTGACGGTCTGATCAGGGCATTCATCCCGGTGGAGATACCAACGTAGCGCTGCTCGCCTTTACCCTTGAGCTGGGTGACGTGCGCCAGCAACACGCCGGCCTCAGCCACCAGGTAGCGTCCGGGTTCGAGCCATAGCTGATAGTTCGGGAATTTTGCGCGCACCGCTAACAGAGCCTCGTTCATTCCGGCGAGATCGAACGGCGCATCGCCGGGCCGGGCAGGAACGCCGAGCCCTCCGCCGAGATCCAGCACCGAGGCCTCCGGGAAACGCTCAGCGACTTCGGCGAGCGCGGTCGCAACCAGCCCCCAGGTGTCGGCTTCCGGGATGCCGCTGCCGCTGTGGGCATGAATGCCGATGATCGTAGCGCCCGCGGCGGCGGCCAGGGCCTCCAGCTCGTCGATCTCGAAGCGCGGAATACCGAATTTCGACTGTTCGCCGGAAGTAACGACGTGCTCGTGATGCCCCCGGCCCACGTCGGGATCGATACGCACGAAGATCCGGGCACCACGAAACTCATCAGGCCATTCACGCAGCGGATGAAGGTTATCCAGGGTGATGGTAATGCCCTCGGCTCGCGCCCAGCCGTAGTCCTCACGGGGGGCAAAATTCGGCGTGAACAGGATTCTGTCGTTGCTGATGTCGGGTACGACTCGGCGAAGATGCTCGACCTCCATGGGCGAGACACATTCAAAGTCGGCACCTTCGGCCGCGAGGAGCCTGAGAATTTCCGCGTTGAAGTTCGACTTCATCGCGAACAGCACGCGGTCAATGGCCGAAAGGCCCAGCAGCCGACGGGTCGCGGAGCGAACGGTATCGCCGTCGTAAACGTAGGCGTTCAGATGTTCTGCGCCAATGGCCAGCAGTCGTTCGCGGTCTCGCTGCCACCAGGGCGTCGTGGTCGTAGAGTCAGTCATGCTGCCTGTTGTTACCCGTACTTGTCCGACCGCCGACCGTCGAACGGAATGCCTGCGGCCGCAAAAAAAAACCCGCGAGGAGTATCCCGGCGGGTTCGTTGACAACGTCCAGACTTTATTGG
>CAZFVT010000407.1:0-3618 GCA_964522355.1 uncultured Woeseiaceae bacterium
ACATTGAATCCTTGATTTCGATCAAGAGTGAGAGCGGCGAGCGTTAGCGTATCAGACGACGGGTCTTCAGCGTTTCGTAAGCAGCACGGATATCGCGTGTGCGTTTCTCAGCCGCGGCAAGCTCGGTGGCATCGGGGTTTTGTCCTGCCAGCTTATCCGGATGATGTTTGTTCATCAGCCGGCGGTAGGCAATCTTGATGTCCTCGTTGCTACTCGACCGGTCCAGACCCAGCATCGCATAGGCACTCGTCACACGCTCGGCATCGGCCTCGCCGGCCGGTGACTGGCGAAAGGCTCGCTGCGCGCGAAGCATTGCCTCCATTTGCGCTAGTTCGACGCGCCCGATATCGAGCTCGCGGCATATCGTCCAAAGCAGGGTCCGCTCGCGCGAGTCGAGCTTCGGTTTGGCCAGCGATACTTCAGTCAGTAATCGAACAAACGCGATGCGAAGCTCCGCACGTTTGGCAGTTTCCTTGCGCAGCGCCCTGACCGTCGCTAGCAGCGGGAACGACTTTGACTTGCCGGCCTCGAACCAGTCCATCGCGTCGCGCATCTGCCCCGGCGACAGGTTGAGACGCTGCATCAGCGAGCGAGCCGCACGGATCTCCGCGGGAGTGACCCGGCCATCAGACTTCGCGAGATGGCCCATGCTCTGGAACAGCGCTTTTAGAAAGGACTCCGGCAATACGGTTGCCCTTTGACCGCTCGAACTCTCGGTCCGGAAACGCTCAGCGAAGCCTCTATCAAACTGGTGGCCCAGCAGCACACCGATGAGCCCAAGCCATAAACGGCCCGTCGCAAAGCCGGCCGCCCCGCCAAGCAGCTTGCCCCAGTAGGGTTTACTCAAAACCGCGTTGCCTCAGTCCTGTTCGGCATCGGCACATGCTAACGTCAGCGACTGTCGATTCCTATCGACAGCGCTTGCGGCGGCGAACTTTAGCGGTAATGATCGCGGCTTTGCCCGGACCCCTGACCCGAGACTCCGCATGGCCGCAACCGCTGTATTTGAAACCAATTTTCCTGACCTCGAGCTGCTGGCGCGGGGCAAGGTTCGTGACATCTACGCCGTAGACGACGAGCACCTGCTGATCGTAACAACGGACCGGTTGTCGGCCTACGACGTCATCCTGCCGGACCCGATTCCCGGCAAGGGTGCTCTGCTGACGCAGATCTCCAATTTCTGGTTCGATCAGATGTCGGACCTGGTGCCGAATCACCTGACCGGCCGCTCCCTGGATGCGCTGATCGATGATCCCGAGCTGTGTCGCCTGCTGGCGCCCAGGTCCGTCATCGTCCGCAGGCTCAAGCCCCTGCCGATTGAAGCGGTCGTTCGCGGCTACCTGATTGGTTCTGGCTGGCGCGATTACCTTGACTCCGGGCAGCTCTGCGGCATTGACCTGCCGGCGGGGCTCGCGCAGGCAGAACAGCTCGAGACGCCGTTGTTCACACCGGCAACCAAGGCGCAGGTGGGCGATCACGACGAAAACATCAGCTTTGCCGAGACCAGTTCGATGATCGGTGTCGAACTTGCCGAGCGTGTGCGTGATCTGACAATTGCCATCTATGAACGAGCCGCGGCGCACGCTCGGGCTCGAGGGATCATCATTGCCGATACCAAGTTTGAGTTTGGACTTGATAATGGGGGCGAGCTCTTCGTGATCGACGAAATGCTGACGCCCGACTCATCGCGATTCTGGCCGCTGGACGAATACCGAACCGGCATTAGCCCGCCGAGCTACGACAAGCAATTCGTGCGCGACTACCTCGACACGCTCGACTGGGACAAGACCGCGCCGGGCCCGTCGCTGCCCGCCAACGTGCTGGCGCAAAGCCAGGCCAAATATGAAGAAGCGCTGAAGCGGCTTACCGGTCCTGCCATCGACGAATAATCTCGACCAGGGCATCAAGCCCGTCCGTCAGGGCTGCCGGTCCCGGTTGCAGTATCAGGGGTGACTTGATCTCGAAGATCTGCCCATCTCGGACTGCCGGCACCGCAGACCAGCCCTCCCGGCCAGCGACCCGCTCCGGCCGAAACTTTTTGCCGCACCAGGAGCCAATGATGATATCCGGCGCGCGGCGAACGACCTCCCGGGGGTCGGCGATGATTCGGTCTTTGCCGAGAGGCTCTCGGGCAAGCTCCGGAAAACAATCCGTCCCACCGGCGATATCGATCAGCTCGCTGACCCAGCGGATTCCGCTGATCAGCGGTTCGTCCCATTCTTCGAAATAGACTGCTGGCCGGCGATCGCCGGCCGCCCCTTCCGAACGAATGCGCGTCAGGCGGGACGCCAATTGCCCGGCAAGAGAATCCGCCTTCGACTGCTCGCCCACCAGGGCCCCGACCGTGCGAATCATCTTCAGGATGCCGTCCACGCTGCGGTGATTGAAAACGTGGACGTCGAGACCCTGCCGCACCAGCTCCGCCGCTATGTCGGCCTGCAGATCCGAAAAGCCCAAAACCAGGTCTGGCTCCAGCGCCACGATGCGATCAACCTTGGCGCTGGTAAATGCCGACACCTTTGGTTTTTCCCGGCGTGCGCGTGGTGGCCGTACGGTGAATCCCGAGATGCCGACGATCCTGTCCTGTTCACCCAGCAGGTAAAGAGTCTCGGTGGTTTCCTCCGTCAGGCAAACAATGCGATTCGCGTAGTCATTCATCGAATATGGATTTCGTGGCTTCAGTCCGTCGCCAGCATAACGGCATAAGTGCTAGTCTGGCGCTGAATTCGTTGCTCGGGGCAACCGGTATAAGCCTGATCGAGAAACTTGACGCTCTCGTCTGGGACGACGAGATCTACGACCGCGGTGCGATTGGGCGTGCGATCGCGGTCGTTCTGCGCTTCATCTACGCGCTGCTCCGGGACCTGATGTCGGGGCAGCTGACGATGCGCGCCATGAGCCTCGTGTACACGACGCTGTTGTCGGTCGTGCCTCTGCTCGCCTTTGCGTTCGCCATCCTGAAAGGTCTCGGCGTGTTCGATCAGCTGGAGCCCTACCTGACCGGCCTCCTCGCGCCGCTGGGTGAACAGGGGGAACGCATCACGGAGCAGATTCTGTCGCTGGTCAATAACGTTCGCGGCTCCGTTATTGGCGGTATTGGCTTCGTGTTCTTCCTCTACACGGCCATCTCGATGATCCAGAAGGTCGAGGAATCGTTTAACTTCGTCTGGTATGTGGCAACGCCGCGCAGCATCGCGCGTCGCTTCTCGGAGTACCTGGTGGTGCTTCTCGTGGGACCGATGGTGATGGTCGCCGCCATCGGCATGATCACCAGTCTGCAAAGCAATTTCGTCGTTCAGTACCTGCTGAATGACCCGCAGCTCGGGCCTCTGTTCGTTGTCGCGGGCAAGCTGGTGCCCTACCTGCTGATCTCCGGTGTCTTTTCGTTTCTCTACGTGTTTATGCCGAACACCCGGGTCAGCATTGTCTCCGCGCTGGTCGGTGGAATCTGCGGCGGCGTCATGTGGGCAACGCTCGGCGCCACCTTCACAACCTTCGTTCTTTATGCCGGTCGCACGATGCAGATTTATGCCGGCTTCGCCGTGGCGATTACCACGCTGCTTTGGCTGTACCTGAACTGGCTGGTGCTGCTGGTCGGCGCGCAAATCGCGTTTTACC
>CAZFVT010000408.1:0-3603 GCA_964522355.1 uncultured Woeseiaceae bacterium
ATTGAAGTGCCCGTGTACGCATCGACGCCGGAGTCGACGACGGCAAGCGGCGGGGGCACGCGGTAAACATAGTGACCGTAGTGCACCATACGATGCGGGTGCCGATCCGGCTGGCTCAGGAAGGCGGTATCGGCCTCTTCCTGGTGATGCGCACGTTCGGCCGCTTCCGAGGAAACGAAGGCGGCCGAGGTAAAGGCGGAAACGATAACGATGGCGACCAGCGCGACCGCCGCGACCGCCGCGAGACGCGAGTGGCGGAGATAGCCGAGCTCGGCCCGCATGACCTGGTTAACGTGGCTCATGACGCTGCACTCTCGACGAATAGCTGGCGAAGCTCCTGGAAGTCGACCGTGTCGCCGTCACCGGGCTCGAGTACGGCCGATATGGCGCCGTCACGAATAAGGCCCACCCTCGCTTTCACCTGGCAGGCGCCGATCAGGTCATGCGTTACCATCAGTACGGTCACGCCACGCTCCCGCAGGGTATCCACCAGTCCGTTGAACTCATCAATCGCCACCGGGTCGAGTCCGGAGGTCGGCTCGTCCAGCATCAGAATGGGTGCCTCCCGGAGGATCGCGAGAGCAATAGAGACTTTCTGCCGCATGCCCTTGGAATAGTCGCCAAGCTTTCGGGAACGGGATTTCTTTGGCAGCGCGACCGTGTCGAGGGCCTCGTCGATCTCGGCATCCGAGCGTGCGGCGTCCGCGAGCGACAGAAAGTAGCGAATGTTCTGGTAAGCATCGAGGTGCTCATAAAGCGCGGCATTCTCAGGCAGATACGCCACCTGGGAGCGCACGTCCTTCGGATTCGCAGCCGCGGACTTGCCGAACACGAGCGCCTCACCCTGGTCGGGCTCAAGCATGCCAATAAAGGTGAGCAAGGTTGTGGACTTGCCGGCGCCGTTGCCGCCGAGCAGGACGAACACCTCGCCCTTCCTGGCCTCGAGATTGAGCCCGGTGAGCACAGAATGTCCGCCGCGGCTGACGTGGAGATTGTTCGCGGATAGCGCGATGTCGTTTTGGTCCTGCATGTCCTGTTCCTGTCGAACTCGATCGCAGCCCGGCGTCCACGAAAGAACGTCTGGATTCGGATCAGATAGGCGTGCCGTCCCGTTGTACCGGGCAGCCGTTGGCTTGGTTGTTACTGAGGCGGCGCGTTGGCGCCGTCGGCCGCTACGGTGATGCGCGGGACCGATAGTTGGGAACGACGTCGAGATCAGCGGACGCCGGGCCGGCAAGCATCTCTAAAGGCGCCGGAAGCCTGTGGGGAACAACGACGTCGGCCGCGACGGCGCTATCGTCATCCCGATCGAGAAGCACGCAGATGGCGCAGGAAGACTCGTGGTCGGCCTCTGCGTGTTCCATCTCATGCGCGGCGACCAACAGCTGCGACCAGCCGAGCGCGAGGAGCACCAGCCATCGGAGGTAGCCGGCTCGCAGCACGAAACTGATGCGACGATTGTTCAAGACCCTCATATACCCGTCGGTCGTCGAGCCCTCATGGATAGCATTTCCCGCCAGGACCCGCAACCGTTTCGCAGCGCCGGCCGATACCCTGTTCCGTCAGGGGACACGCATCATCCTGGGCTGCGGTTCGGGACCGGGTGGAGCAGAGCTAGTCGGGAATGCCGCCGTCGCTCATCAGGTCCTGCAGGTAAGAGTCGTCCCCGGTCAGCTGATAGTGAATCAACGCAACCGGCACGTTGCCGGCCTCGTTCATTTCGCCGAAGAAATCGCGCAGGGTATAAGCCCCATCCTGCATTTCCGTTTGCTTGGTGCGATGCGCCAGCAGGCGTTCGATCAGGTACTTGCCAGTCACGTAGCTGGTGCCGTACCCGGGCTGTCGAAGATACAGATGCTGCTCGAAGGCCATGAGCTCGGGTTCGTTCGACATCCACTGTCGTGGCGTCCACTCGATATGCACGGCGCCGGCCTCGGCCATGGTCATATCGTTGGCGTGCGCGTAAAGCGATCCGAGTCCGCGAGCAGCACGCTGCGCCAGCAATATGTAGACCAGCTCGCGCGACCGTGGGCTGTCCTCGTAAAGCCCGGCGTGCATGAACATCTCCTCAACGCCCGTGGCCATTCCCTCGCTGTGGTTGTCGAAGATGTTATAGAGCAATGGACCTCGGCGTATCGGGCTGGCGTGAGGTTCCTCCCGCATCTGCGCGAGCTCGAACCAGTGATAAAAGTGCGTGAACAGCGGCACCGGGTCGTAGTGCGAGGTGATGTAGAAGAAGTTCCGCTCGTCCTCGGGCACAAACTGCCCGAGGTGCTCGCGCAACGCCGGTTCCATGTAGTACTTGACGGGGATTACATCCTGGTCTTCGAGGAACGACATAAGGCGCTCGGCCGCGCGGTCCGCCATGCGATCGTATTCGTCCGGGCCGGAAGCCGCGCGCATGGGTGGCAGGTTGCGATTGCGATGCTCTTCAAGCTTGAGCGATGACCATGAACGGTCAAGCTCCCGCTGCAGCAACCGGACTTCATCTTCCCAGCTCATGGGTAGGTAATGAACGTTGCGCTGGTACCAACTGTAGCGCTCGCGGCCAAGACCCGAGGGCCCGGTTTTCTTCGGTGCTTCAGCTTCCAGCCACCGAACGAGTTCGTCAGTTGCAGCCTGCGCTGCGTCGATCGCCGCTGTTAACTCGGCGCCGGCGCTGCCGCGTACTCGTGCCTCAATGTCGTCGAGCGTGCCGCGCTGGCGGCGGATGTCACGAATGCCGGCAATCCAGAGGTCTCGCGCATTGCCAGTCAGATTGCGCTGCGCCTGCTTCATGAGCGGCGGGATCACCCGCAGATCCGCGACCAGGCGCGACTCTTCTTCTGGCGACAGAGGGAACTCATAGGTCCAGAGCTCGGTCACGGCGTGATGCGTTGGCCCCTCGTGCGCGGGCACGTCACTCTTGTAGGTCCAGATCGACTGATAAAAGGCCGGGTCCCGCACCCAGGGCTGGAGGACCCGGTGATTGAACTCGAAGCCGTTCATCTCGGCGCGAACGATGTGCCAGTCGACAATCTGATCCCGGCTCCATCCGGTCCTGTCGATGCGCTCGAGTCGCTGCCGGTAAACAGGCAGCCGATCGTAGGCATCGGCGAATCGCTCGGCGGTGTAATCCGGTGCACCGTCGAGCATCGGCGGTCGCTCGAAATCGCGCCATTCCTCGAAAAGCTGTACCAGGTTGCGATAGGAGTCGCCTGACTGAGCCATTGCGGCACAGGGCAGCAGCAGGATCACGGCAAGGGTGTAGCAGGCGTATCGGGCGCGATGCGGCATGGTCGGGCTCCGGAATGTGGGACCCGATCAATGATTGCCCATTCGGCGCGCATCGACAATGGACCCCTGTGCGCTACCATTGCGCTGTCTGGATCCGACCGCCACGACCCGTGTTCCCATGCCGCGTTTTTTTGGCCTTTTCAGCCTGCTGTACCTGACCTGCGCGTGTGCAAACGCCGCGAACGAGGCGGAGGAACCTGCGCCACCGCTTTGGGAGTTCAAGCTCGTGGCGTTCGGCCAGAATTTTCCTTCCTACCCGGCATCCGACGACCAGAACCTCACGATACTTCCACTGCCCGTGCCGGTTTACCACGGCAAGTTCCTGCG
>CAZFVT010000409.1:0-3594 GCA_964522355.1 uncultured Woeseiaceae bacterium
GCTGGTGCTGGGCGCGGCAGGCGGCGTCGGCATCACCGCCGTCGAAATCGCCAAGGCGATGGATGCTGAGGTCATCGCTGCGGCGAGTACTGATGCAAAACTCGAATTCGCCAGCGAAGCCGGCGCCGATCATCTGATCAACTACAGCAAGCAGGACCTGCGCGAATCGGTACGAGAGCTGACCGACGGCGCGGGCGTCGACGTCGTCTATGACCCGGTGGGCGGCGAACTCGCCGTAGCCGCGCTCAAGTCGCTGGCATGGCACGGCCGTTACCTCGTCATCGGCTTTGCCAGCGGTGATATCCCGGCCATGCCGGCAAACCTCGCGCTCCTCAAGGAGGCCAGCATCATCGGCGTCTGGTGGGGTACCTGGGTGCAGAAGAACCCGGCCGGCCACATGAAGAACCTCAGCGAAATGGGTGAGTTGATGGCCGCGGGTAAACTCGCGCCGCGAGTCACGGAACGTTACCCACTCGATCAATACGTCGATGCCTTTGGCGCGATCACCGGGCGCCGCGCGCTGGGTAAGGTCGTGCTGACCATGGCCTGACACTCACTGACAACAACCGAACGGATAACTCTATGAGCACAGTCGTACCCGCCAGCGAACTCAAGGACTACATCGGCAAGGATCTTGGCGCCTCGGAATGGATAGCGTTGGAGCAGGATCGCATCGACAGCTTCGCCGACGTCACGGAAGACCATCAGTTCATTCACATCGACCCCGAGAAGGCAGCGCATACGCCCTTCGGTGGTACGGTGGCGCACGGCTTCCTGACCTTGTCCATGCTGACCCGGCTGACCCGCGACAACTCGCTGATGCCCGAGGGCGTGGTGATGGGTGTGAACTATGGATTCGACAAGGTGCGCTTTATTCAGCCCGTGAGGGCTGGCCAGGAAGTGCGTTCGCAGGTGAAACCGCTGTCCGTGATCGAGCGGTCGCCCGGTCAGTTTCTTATCAAGTCGGAAGTGACCGTCGAGATCAAGGGCGAGGACAAGCCCGCGCTGGTCGCCGAGTGGCTGGGACTGCTGTTTACCGGTTGAAGCGGCCTACGCGTCGGCATCCAGCGCGACGCACAGCATCGATCGGGCGGGCAACTGCCAGCGGTTGCCCGCGATTGGCCGGAAGCCGTCCGCAGCGCTGACAAATCGAATCTGCCATTCACGATCCGCGCCGCCGTCTGGCAAGGCAAATCTCTGCGAGTCCGCAGACGCGTTGATGAGCAGGACGACTGCCGGCGAGCTGCCGCCGGCCCTGTCTCCGGTGTGCGAAAGCGTCACGCTTAAAGCCTGCGTCTCCGGCCAGTCGGCGTCGGTCATGAGCTTGCCGTCCGGTCGAAGCCAGGCGATTTCGCCCCAGCCCACTTCACTGACCGGAGAACCGTGCAGGTAGGCGTGCTGACGGAACAGCGGAATATCTCGCCGCAGCTCGACCAGGGCACGGAACGCTTCCAGAAACTGCGGGTCGTTGTCCAGGCCGGACCAGTCTACCCAGCCCACCTCGTTGTCCTGGGCGTAGACGTTGTTATTGCCACCCTGCGAATTGCCCAGTTCGTCGCCGCCGAGCACCATCGGCGTGCCCTGCGATAAAAGCAGCGTTGCCAGCAGGTTGAGGCGCTGCTGACGACGCAACTTCAGAACCTCCGAATCTTCGGTCTCGCCCTCGACGCCATAGTTCGCGCTGAAGTTGTGCGCGTGGCCATCGCGATTCTGTTCGCCGTTTGCTTCGTTGTGGCGTTCCTCATAGGCGACGACGTCGGCCAGGGTGAAACCGTCGTGCGCGGTCACGAGATTGACGCTGGCGCTGGGTCCGCGCCCCTCCACGTCGAAGATGTCGGCGGAACCGTGCAGGCGCCGGGCAAACTCGGCCGTCTCATCACTGTCGCCCCGCCAGAATCGACGTACCGAATCCCGGTACCGGTCGTTCCATTCGGCCCACTGCACCGGAAAGTGTCCCAGGTGATAGCCGCCGGGGCCCGGGTCCCAGGGTTCGGCAATCAGCTTGCAGTTTTTCAGCAGAGGGTCGCTGTGGATTCGGCGCAGCAGCGGGTGTAGCGGGTCGAAACCATCCATGCTGCGGCCGAGGACCGGCGCAAGATCGAAGCGGAAGCCATCAACACCCATGTCACCCGCCCAGTAGCGCAGGCTGTCGACGATGAGTCGCTGCGTTTCCGGGTAGTCGGCGTTGATCGTGTTTCCGGTGCCCGTGTCGTTGATGTAGTGCAGCGCATTGTCCGGGTGCAGGCGGTAGTAGCCGGGATTATCGAGCCCGCGAAAACTCAAGGTCGGGCCGGTCGTTCCGGATTCTGCGGTGTGGTTGTAGACCACATCGAGGATGACCTCGAGGCCTGCGTCGTGCAGCGTATTGACCATCTCCCGGAATTCGCCGATCGGATCGGCGCCAGCGTAGCGAGCGGCCGGCGTGAATGAACCAGACGGGGTGTAGCCCCAGAAGTTTCGCAAGCCCTGGGCTGCGAGAAAATGTTCGTCGGCGAACTCGAACACCGGCATCAGCTCAATCGAGGTAACGCCGAGGGATTTCAGGTAGCTCACGATTTTGCCGTTGGTCATGCCACGGAATCGCCCGCGATCGGCCTCGGGCACGTCGGGATGACGCATCGTGTAGCCGCGGACATTCGCCTCGTAAACGATGACGTCGGACCAGGGAACGGCGGGTCGGCTGGCCGCTGGCTGTGCGCCCGCGTTGGTAACGACCGATTTCGGCATGAAGTCGGCGCTGTCGAGCTTCGATGGAACGAGCCCCTGCTCCTCCCGGTTCAGCTTGTAAGCATCGTAGTCAAAAACGGCCGGGTCCCAGCGAAATTCGCCGTCGAGCAGTCGGGCGTAGGGGTCAACCAGCAGCTTGGCCGGATTGAAGCGCAGGCCTTCGTTCGGCGCATAGCGGCCGTGGGCGCGATAACCATAGCGCTGTCCCGGAGCCGCACCGGGCAGGAAGAGCCACCAGGTGCCCTGGTCATCGGGCGTCATATCGTGACGGGCGGACGGGCGTCCTGCCTCGTCGAACAGGCACAGCTCGAGGCGTTCGGCGTCCGGCGCATGTACCGAGAACATCACGCCGTCGGCGACGGCCTTGGCGCCGCGCGATGTGTCGCCGTCGCTGGCCGTCATCGAGCGGGAAGCACGTCCACGGGTTTGAGCTTCCAGATGTCCTCGTTGTACTCGCGCATTGTGCGGTCCGTTGAGAAGCGGCCGGATGCCGCGGCATTCAGGATGCTCATGCGCGTCCACAGGTCGCGATCCTGGTAGCTCGCGTCGGCCTGTGCCTGTGCATCGATGAAGCCACGGAAGTCGGCCGCCGTCATCCACGGGTCGGCCGGCTCGAGAATCGAGCGAATCACGGCGTCGAGCACGCCCGGTTCGAAGCGATTGAAGTGGCCGCTGCTCAAGAGGCGCATCACCCGAGCAAAGTCCTCATCGGCATCAATAATCTCTCGCGGGTTGTAGTTGAGCCGCGCCTGCTGAATCTCTTCGACGGTCAAACCGAACAGGACGAAATTCTTATCGCCCACGGCTTGGCGGATTTCCACGTTCGCCCCATCCAGCGTGCCGATCGTGACCGCGCCGGTCATCATG
>CAZFVT010000410.1:0-3581 GCA_964522355.1 uncultured Woeseiaceae bacterium
CGCAAACTGCAGCGCGACAGCTAGTGGGATTTCTTGGGGTAGTCGAAGAAATTCAGGTGGCAGGCGGGCAGGAAGGAAAGGTCCCAGTCATCGGACTCGATGTTGACCGATACGATGCCGCAGGTGGGAATGTTCGCCGTCAGGCCCGGTACCAGCCGATTCGCAAACTCCGTGAGCCCGGGATTGTGAGCAAAAAGGACAATGCTATTGAAGCCGGGATCCTGGGCGGCCAGCACGGCGACAATGTCGCTTGGGCTGGCAAGGTAAAGGCGCTCTTCGCGCTGCAGGAATTCGCGGGGATACCCTAATTCGCCGGCAATAATACGTGCCGTTGTCCAGGCGCGATTCGCGGGGCTGCTGATCAACAGAGACGGGCGTACGCCGCTGTCTCTCAGGCGCTGGCCCATGATCGGCGCATCGTGTTCGCCGCGCCCGTTCAGCGGCCGATCGCGGTCTGCAAGTCCCGCGTCTTTCCAGCTGGACTTGGCGTGGCGAATCAGTGTCAGTGTCTTCACGGCAGTCGTTACATGAGTCCGGTCTGGAGTCGTGCCTCTTCGGACATCATGCTCTGATTCCAGGGTGGATCAAATACCAGCTGCACGTCGACTCGATCGATCGTCGGTATTACCTCGATCTTGTCGCGAGCGTCGGCGACCAAAACGTCGCCCATACCGCATCCTGGCGCCGTCAGGGTCATATCCATGGAGACAGACCGCTTGCCATCCGGCTGAGGGGTGATCTCGCAGCGGTAAACCAGGCCAAGATCGACGATATTGACCGGGATTTCAGGGTCGTAGCAGGTACGAAGCTGGTCCCAGACGACCTGCTCAAAGTCTTCGTCAGACGCATTTTCGGGAATCGTCGGCGGAACGACCGGCTCCTTGCCGATGGCGTCGGCATCGACGCCGGAAATACGAAACAGGTTGCCCTCGATATAAACGGTGAAACTGCCTCCCAGCGACTGGGTAATCACGCCTGAAGTGCCTTCGCGCAGATGCACTGGCTCACCGGCTGGAATGATAATCGCGGTTATGTCGCGCGACAGCTTGACCGGTTCGTTCTCGTAACCGAAAAACATGATTTACTCCGTCGAGGCCGTGGCCTCGTTTCCTTCAATGGCTGACTTCAAAGTTTGCCAGGGCAAGGTGGCACATTTTACCCGGGCTGGATACTCACGCACCCCTTCCAGCGCGCGCAGCGCGCCAGGATCAAAATTGCTATCGTCATTCTGCCCTGCGGTCAGGCGCTGCATCAGGCGATCGCTGAAGGCGAGGGCGTCCTGTGTGCTCATTCCCTTCAGGACTTGCGTCAGTAGCGACGCCGAGGCGATCGTGATCGCGCAACCCACTCCGTCGAAGGACACGTCACTAACCGCACCATCTTCCACGCGCAGATAGATGCGGAGCTTGTCGCCGCATAGCCGGTTAACGCCGCGGGCTTCATGTGTTGGCTGGTCCAGCTTGCCGAAGTGACGAGGTTCGCGAGCGTGATCGAGTATCAGATTCCTGTACAGGTCGCGAAGGTCTTCCGTACTCTGACGACACATCGCTAGCCGCCGAAGATCTCATCGGCCTTTGCAAGGGCGGCGACCAGCCGGTCGATATCATCTCGATTATTGTAGAGGCCGAGCGAGGCACGCACCGTTCCGGGCAAACCGTAATGCTCCATGAGCGGCATCGCGCAATGATGTCCGGTCCGTACGGCGACACCCTGGTGGTCGAGAATCGTGCCGAGATCGTGTGGATGGACATCGCGAAGCAGGAAGGACTGAACGCTCGCCTTATGTTGGGCAGTACCGATCAGGCGAACGCCGTCCTGCTTAGCGAGGCGCTCGGTCAGGTATCGCAGGAGACCGTCGACCCAGGCTTCGACGTTATCCATGCCGACTTGCTCAAGGTAATTGACCGCCGCGGCGATCCCGGCAGCGCCGGAGATGTTCGGCGTGCCCGCTTCAAACTTGTAGGGCAGTTCGTTGTAGGTAGTGCCGTCGAAGCGGACTTCCTGGATCATCGCGCCGCCGCCCTGCCAGGGAGGCATGCTGTCCAGCAAGGACTCCTTGCCATACAGCACGCCGATGCCCGTAGGGCCGAACATCTTGTGCGCGGAAAAGGTATAGAAATCGGCATCCAGCGCCTGCACGTCGACCGGCATGTGGGGAATCGCCTGGGCACCGTCGACAACGACAACAATGTCGCGTTCCCGAGCCGCGGCGATGATTTCGTCCAGCGGCAGGACGGTGCCGAGTACGTTGGAAACGTGGGCGATAGCCAGCAGCCGGACGCTTTCGTCGAGCAGGTCAATGACGCTTTCGGCCGTGACTTCCCCGGTCTCCGTGACAGGCGCGACTTTCAGCGTCGCCCCGGTTCGCTCGCAGATCATCTGCCAGGGAACGATATTCGAATGGTGTTCGAGCTGCGTGAGCACGATCGAATCACCTTCAGAAAGCGAAGCCGCGCCATAGCTCTGGGCCACGAGATTGAGCGACTCGGTCGTGCCACGCGTGAAGATGATCTGCCTGGAAGCTTCGGCGTTAATGAAGCGTCTGACTGCTTCCCTGGCGCGCTCGTAGAGGTCGGTGGCACGGTGGCTCAGCGTGTGAACGCCGCGATGGACGTTGGCATGGTCTTCGCGATGGTATCGAGCGACTTCCTCAATGACTGCCGTTGGCGACTGCGAAGACGCCGCGTTATCCAGGTAGACAAGCGGGTAGCCGTTAAGCGACTGATCCAGGATTGGGAAATCATCGCGGCAGCCGGCTATCGGGGACACTGCTGCATCCGTTTCCGGTCGCGACGTGCTTCTGGCCTGGTTCGTCCCGCTCATTTGGCCGCGTCCTCGACCAGGCGGTCGAGCTTGGCATCGACGGCCTCGCTCAGGTGATCCCGAATGGCCGCGACAGGCACGTCGTCAAGCACGGTATTAGCGAACGCCCGCGTCAGCAACTGCGCCGCTTGTTCCTTGTCGAGGCCTCGCGATCGAAGATAAAACAGGGACTTTTCATCGAGCTGTCCGACGGTTGCGCCGTGGGCGCACTTCACATCTTCTGCGTAGATCTCAAGCTCTGGCTTCGTGTCGATTTCGGCATGATCACTTAGCAGCAGGCTGTGATTCGATTGCTCGGCATCTGTTCCATCGGCGCCTTCACGCACAATTGCTTTGCCGTTAAAGACGCAGCGCGATCGGCCGCTGGCAATGTAGCGATAATTCTGTGTGCTGGTCGCGGGGCCTACCGCGTGATCGGCCGCGATGTGGTTGTCGATGTGCTCGCCGTCTTCGGTGAGGCCCAATCCAGCGCTGCCAAAGTGTGCACCCGCTGCCGCAAGGACTGCCGTCACGTCGTTGCGAATGGTCTTGCCGCCGAGATCGACAGCCGCGTGCTGAAAGGACGAGTCCTTACCGCATCGTGCCCTAACCTGGCCGACCTGAGAGTGCCGTGCGCTGCGTTGCTGTACTTTTACCAGACTGAGTCGAGCACCAGGCTTAAGATCAACTTCTGTGACCACCGTGGCATAGTGTTCGTCACCGCCGCTGGACTGGTGATACTCGAGCACCTCGGCTGCGGCGTTGTCTTCGAGTTCAAT
>CAZFVT010000411.1:0-3578 GCA_964522355.1 uncultured Woeseiaceae bacterium
CGCTCTCATCAACCTGCGCGTCCGGGTCAACGACCGCGCTGGGGTGGATACCGGGTTCGGGAGCCGTGCGCGGATAAAGAACAGTGGCGGTGCGCGCGAACACCACGTACGGGTCGTCCGCGATGATGGCGTTAACCCGACAGTATTCAGCGGTCTGAGGCGTCAGGATGACGGCCGTCGCCTGCGTGTCGGCGAGCTGGTGACGGTAGGCCGGGTTGGCGAGGAAGCTGATGCTGCCTTCGCTCGCATTCGCCAGCGTGGCTACACGCGACACCTCGGCATCCGGATCGCCGACGAGTTCACAGCCGAACTGGGTGGCCAGGCTGCCGAGGCTTACCGCCAACTATCCAAGCTCCCGTTTTGGAAGGCTGTCCGATGCGTATCGGTACGCCTAGTTGGTGCCCGCAGCCTGCGCGTTTGCCTGCATCGCTTCGAGAACCAGGGCAGTCACATTGACCGCGCTGCTCGCATACAGCACACCGTCGCCGACGATCAGATCGTATCCGGCCGTCTGCGCATAGTTCTGAACCTCCTGAAGCAGGGATCGTTGCAGGTTACCAAGCTCCTCGTTGCGTCGCAGGTTGAAGTCCTCGCGGAACTCCTCCTGGAGTCGGGTAACTTCACGTTGCAGGTCACGTACGTCGCGCTCGGCATTCCGGCGCTCGGTCTCTCCCATGACGGCAATGTCACGATTTACCCGCTCGGCCAGTTCCTCGAGCTCTTTCTGCTTGGCGAGTATGTCGCGCTGGCGAGGCTGGAATTCCTCTTCCAGAGCCGTCATAGCTGACTGAGTCTGGGGCGCACGGTCCATCAACAGCGGGATGTTGACCACGCCGATCTTGAGTTCCTGCGCGACTGCCGGAGCGGCAAAGGCGCTAACCAGCAAGGCAGCGGCGACTGCCTGGGCGAAAAGACTGCGTACTGAGTTCATAACCTGTTCCATTTCTAAAATGCTTGTCCGATCGAGAACTGAAATGCTTCGATTTCGTCCCCGTAGAATCGGTCGTTGCCCTTGTACTCGTTAAGCGGGAAAGCGTAGCTGAACCTGAAGAGGCCCAGCGGCGCCAACCACTGTACGGCGACCCCGACCGACGATTTCAGCTCGTCGACGGAGGGCTCATAGCTGATCGGGCTACCAAGTTTGTCGGTAAAATTAACCTCACCCGAGTTAAACACGTTGCCAACATCGTAAAAAATGCTGGCTCGGGCCTGGCTGGCAAATTTGTCCGGGAGCGGGAGTATAAGCTCTGCCTGCGCTGCAACCAACACATTGCCGCCGTAGGGACGGCCAAAACTGTCCCTCGGACCCAGCCAGGACTCCCTGTAGCCACGAATCGAGGTCGGTCCGCCGCCGTAGAACTGCTTGTAGGGCGGCAGTGCGGTCGTGTCGCCCATGGCCTCGCCATAGGCCAGATCGGCGTTCAGACGGATGGTCCACGGACCGAAAATATTCTGATATTTCGTAAAATTGTAGCGAGCGGTCCAGAACTCGACCCCGCTGCCCGGCGCCGTGACGGTACCGAATACCGAGTGTCGGCTGCCGCGATCGGCAAACAGCGCCCGGTTGCGACTGTCGTAGGACCATCCCGCTACGAGCTCATAGGTATCGAACTGCGTGCCGATAAAGACGACGCCAGCCCCCGGCTCAATGAAAGGATCGCCGTTATTCGCCACCCATTCCTGGGACTGCCTCGTCGCGTTGGTCGATGACAGGAGCTCCGAGCGCTGGTACTGCAGGCCGAAGTTGATTTGCTGGAATTCGGAAATCGGGTAGCCGTAGTTCAGCGTTGCGCCGTAGGAGGTGGTCGAGAAGTCCGACGTCGCCGAGGTGAACTGCGTAATGTCGCGGAAATTCACCGAGACGGTGCGCTGAATTCCGTTGATGGTGCGATACGGGTCCGTGTGGGACAGGCTGTACAGCGTTGAGAAGCGTCCGGAGTTGGCCTGCAATGCCACACGATTGCCGGTACCCAGGAAATTGGTGTGCACGATGCTGCCATTAAGAATCAGCTTCTGGGCCTCAGAGTAGCCGATACCGCCGCTGAACTGCCCGGGCATTCGATAGGTCAGGTCAAAATCGACGTCGACGAGGTCCGGAGTGCCCGCGACCGGCGTGTTGTCGACGTTCACGGACTCGACGTAAGGCAGGCGCTGCAGGCGGACGCGCGAACGGTCGATCAGTCGATTGGACAGGTAAGCGCCTTCAATCTGGCGCATCTCCCGTCGCAGCACTTCGTCATCGATCTCGTCGATCCCGTTGAAGTTTATACGCCTGACGTAGACGCGGCTTTGCGGGTCGACAAAGAAGGTAATGGCGGCTTCTTTGGCCTCGTAGTCGAGCTCGGGTACCGGTTCGATGTTGGCATTGGCGTAGCCTTGCTCGCCCAGCTGGAAAGACATCAGTTCGGCGCTGCTGGTCAGAAGCTGAAGATTGAAGATGTCGCCCGGTTTCGCCAGCACCATTCGCCGCAGCTGTTCTTCGCCGACCACGAGATCGCCCACCAGCTTGATCTCGGAAATGTTGTAACGATCACCCTCGTGAATGTTGATCGTTACGTAGATGTCCTGGCGATTTGGTGAGATGGCGACCTGGGTAGATTCGACGCGAAAATCGGCATAACCCCGGTCCATATAATAGGAACGCAGCGTCTCCAGGTCTCCCTCGAGCGCTTCTTTCGCGTAGCGGTCGTCCTGGCGGAACCACGACAGCCAGTTCGCGGTATCGAGCGTGAAGCCCTCGCGCACCTCTTCGTCGGTGAACGAATCGTTGCCGACGATGTTCACCTGGCGGATTCTTGCGCGATCGCCCTCTTTGACATTGATGCCGATGCGCACGGTGTTGTTCGGGCGGTCCAGCACTTCCGTGTTGATGACGACGCCGTACTTGCCGCGATCGTAGTACTGCTCCCGCATGAACATGGCGACGTTATCGAGCACCGAACGATCGAAGGTGCGCCCCCTCGCCAGGCCGACGCCGCGCAGGGACTCCATCAGATCCTCGGTCTTGATGTCCTTGTTGCCCTCAATCGTGAAGTCTTCAATCGAGGGACGCTCACGAACCGCGATGATCAAAATGTCGCCGTCGCGGCGCATCTCGATGTCATCGAACAGCTTTTGCGTGTAGAGCGCGCGAACCGCTTCCTGGATCCGCACGTCGTCAACGCGATCACCAATGTTGATCGGCAGGTAGTTGAATACCGTGCCTTCAGAGATACGCTGCAGTCCCTCGACGCGCATATCGCGGACGGTAAACTCCTGCGCGTCGGCCACCGATGCCACCGCCACCACGGCGACAACAGCGGTCAATCTGGCGAAAGCTGCTGCCGATCGTATCCAGAATTTAATAGCGCGACTCAAAACCATTCGCTCCCGATTCTCGTCGTCTCCATTTACTCGACTATTAGCCGCGCGATGTCGTTATAGAAGGCAAAGCTCATTAACAAGAGCAATGCGGCAATCCCCACCTGCTGCCCCACGATCTGGGAGCGCAGTGACAGTGGGCTTCCCTTTATCCACTCGATGCTCTGGTAAACAATCTGTCCACCGTCGAGGATCGGCACCGGCATCAGGTTAATGAC
>CAZFVT010000412.1:0-3572 GCA_964522355.1 uncultured Woeseiaceae bacterium
GATGTCTTCGTACATGCTGTTTCCCGTTCGGCTCTAGCCGTTTTCCCTTAGATGCTCGAAAGAACGATACGGTTCCCTCGCCTGTTGTCACTCGTTGTCGCGTCAAGAATTGTCAGAAGACGAAGCGGTTCTCGCGTTCGCCAGCGACCAACGGCTTGATGCAGGTCTCAAATACGCCCTCGTTACGCCAGCCGTCGGACTCACGTGTCACCAGCCATCCTTCCATGACCGGTGCCTTGCCGACGATGACAAAAAGGCGTCCTCCAGGCACCAGTATGTCGACGAATCGCTCGTCGAAGTGCCTGATGGATCCCGTCACGGCGACAACGTCAAAGCGCTCTTCCGGCAGCTCCCTCAGCGCGTTCATCTGGCGAACTTCGACGTTATCGACACCCGCGTGGTCGAGATTTCGCCGGGTCATCTCAATAAGCTCATCGTGCACCTCAAGAGAGAGCACGGATTCGCTCAACGCGGCCAGGCAGGCCGCGAAATAGCCGCTGCCGGCGCCGACCTCCAGCACGCGTTCGTCGCTCTGCGGATCAAGCGCCTGGAGGACTCGTCCTTCGACCAGCGGCACCATCATTTCCTCGCCGCCGGGCAGCGGTATCGGCGTGTCGGCATAGGCCAGATCGACGTAATTCTCGGGAACGAACTCGTGGCGGTTGAGCGTGTTCAGGAGTTCGAGCGTCTGCTCGTCGAAGACGTCCCAGGTGCGAACCTGCTGGCGCACCATCTGTCGTCTGGCGAAGGCCTTGTCCATAGTACTGATTTCCACTAATGCTTTGTTTTTGCGTGCTTTACGCCGATAAGCGATCTACAACCAGCCGCTCACCAGGGTGCGAACCCTGCGAATTATGGTGAATAGGGTCAAGTGAGGTGCAGCGACTGATATATGCTTTGTGAATACTCAAAAAAGTGCCAGCCGATTCAGGAAAATCATGCGCTCGGCAGCCCCGGTGGGGGGCATAATAATAACAAATCATGTATCGACGGCATTACCCTCATATCGACCATTCGCTGGCAGCTTCAGCCCGGTGGTCGACCGCCCAAGAGTCGCGAGTTCTGGCCGATAAGGCGCTGCAATGACGGCCGTCGTCGTCGCGTCGGTGCTGGGCGCTGTCCTGGCCATCGCGCTGATTCTCCTTTATGTGTCCAGCGAACGGCGACGCATGCTGGAACTGCGGATCCGGGCGTTTCAGTCGGATGTTGTTGAGGCTTCTGCTGATGCACTCGTGGGCCGGCGCCTTGCGCCATCGGGCAACGAAGAGTTCGATGGCCTCTCAGCAACAATCAACAGCCTGCTGGATGCCCTCGGCGAACGGGACGCAAAGCTCCAGAATCGCGACCGGCTGATTGCCGACATTGCCCGAACCCTGCCCGAGATCGTTGTCATCCATGACGAGAGAATCCTGTTCGCGAATGTAAGCGCTGCGGCGTTGCTTGGCGTCTCACCGGAACAACTGAACGATCGCGACGTCGCGGATCTGGTCAAACCGGCCTACCGAGCCCTGTTTCGCAAGACCATGGCGCGACTGCTGGGCGGGAGTAACGAGCCACGGCCCCTGGAAATCCAGCTGATTAACGGCAACGAGCAAGGCCTGTGGGTCGAGGCGATGAGCTCCGTCATCGAGTATCGCGGGGCGCAGGCCGTGCTGACCATCGCGCGGGACGTCAGCTACCGCAAGAGCCTCGAGCTGTCCCTGAGTCGCAGTCGCCGACAGGCGCAGTACACCCTCGAATCGATCTCTGAGGGTGTCATCACGACGGACAACGAAGGGCGGATAGACTATCTCAATCGAGCCGCAGAAGAGATGACCTCGGCCGCCCGGGATACGGCGATAGGCAAGAAGGTCGGCGAAATTATCAATCTTGTTGACGAAGCGGATCGACGCCAGCTGGGTGATCCGGTGGAGCGCTGCCTGGCCATGCGGCGTCGGGTCAACATGGGCCGCCGAGCACTGATGATCGGCATCGATGGCGACAAGGAACTCTCCGTTGAACTGTCGGCTTCGCCCATTCGCGGGCCCGGCAACAGCATCTCCGGCACCGTCATCGTTTTCCATGACGTCTCGGAGATACGCGGCCTGACACGTCAAATGAGCTACCAGGCGACTCACGACCCGTTGACCGGGCTCATCAACCGGCGCGAGTTTGAGCGCCGACTGCTGGAAGCAATGGACTCTGCGCAGGCCGAAGAGAACACTCACATGCTGCTCTACATGGACCTCGACCGGTTCAAGGCGGTCAACGACAGTAGTGGTCATCTCGCCGGCGACAACCTGCTGCGAGAGATCGCGTCGCTCATCAAGGAGCAGGTACGCGATTCTGATTTCGTCGGTCGCCTCGGTGGCGATGAGTTTGCCTGCCTGCTCGTCGGCTGCCCGATCGAGAAGGCGCCGCAGATTGCATCTGACATCTGCACCGCCGTTGGCGACTATCGGTTCGTCTGGAAGGACAAGGTGTTCGATATAGGCATCTCCATCGGTCTCGTCGAAGTCACTCACACGAGCGGCAGTCTGCAGGACATCATGAGCGCCGCCGACTCGGCCTGTTACGTGGCGAAGCAACGCGGGCGAGGCCAGGTGCATATCTACTCGGCGCGCGACGAAGCGATCGCCAGGGAACGCGGCGATATTCGCTGGCTGCGCCAGATGCAGGCGGCACTCCACGAAGACCTCTTTGAGCTGGCCGTGCAGCCGATTATCGCCACCGGTGCGGGCACCGGCACAGGACCGGCCGTGGAAGTTCTGCTTCGGCTGCCGGACGAACAGGGGCAGGTTCCGAATTCTGCAGAATTCCTGCGATCTGCGGAGCGTTATCAGCTCATGCCGCAGATCGACCGCTGGGTGATCAAGGCAACACTGACGGCGATCAGCTCCGGCAGCATCAAGCTGCCCGCAGGCCGCAACTGCATGATTAACATCTCGTCGCAGGCCATCGGCGACGAGGGTTTTCTCAGCTTCATTGTCGATACCCTGGACAGAAGCTCGGTGTCGCCCTCAATGATCTGTTTCGAGCTCACCGAGAGCGCCATCTCAACGGATCTGCAGAATGCCAGCCGGTTTATCGAAGTGCTGCACGGTATCGGCTGTGAGTTCGCACTTGATGACTTCGGCAGCCGATTCGGGGCATTTTCAAACCTAAAGGTGCTGCCCGTTGACTACCTGAAGATCGACGGCAGCTACACGCAAAACCTGGCCTCAGACAGCATCAACCAGGAAATGGTGACCGCCATGATCAAGCTGGCCCGAACCATGGATTTCCGAATTGTCGCAGAGCAGGTTGAAGAGCAGGACGATTTCGACTGGCTGCGGAGCGTCGGTGTCGACTTTGTTCAGGGCAACGTCATCGAACCGCCGGCGATGCTCGGTAGTGGTCAGACGGGGACTTTCCGCACGTTGACCTGACGAGCTGCGGTAAAACTCAGCGAAAAAAAGCCCGGCACATGGCCGGGCTTTTTTGGGTCTGTCGCAGGTGCAGCCCTTACATGAACTTCAGCAGGATGCCGCCGTACTGTACGAAGAACGGTACGAAGACCAGCGACAGAATGGCTGACAGCTTGATCAGGATGT
>CAZFVT010000413.1:0-3569 GCA_964522355.1 uncultured Woeseiaceae bacterium
CCATACTGCCCTATGCTTGGGTGGATGATTCGGATGGAAACGTTCAGCGAGCTGTACGACCAGCAACATGCCCTGGCGCTTCACTGCCCGGACTGCGAACGCTGGGGCACGGCTGACCTGGAAGGGCTGATCGAGCGAGGCTACGGTGAGCGACAGGTCGTCGCTACACGTTTCCGCTGCACCGACTGCGGTGCAGTTGTGGACAAACAGCTGCGGCCACCGATGCCGCAGGTGTCTGCGGCGACGGCCTACATACAGGCGTAATGGCTACTGGTGCTTGCCGACTTCCCAGTCCGTGGACTGGAGGTGTTTCTCGCCGGCCTCAATAGGAAGATCCTCAAGCGCAGAACCCATGGAGTCGTTCCAGCGGTTGAGATAACCGAACAAAGCAATCACCGCCGTGATCTCAACGATATCGTCGTCCTCCCAGTGCTCATGCAGGGCGGTCATGATTTCGTCCGTCACTCCGTTGGGTACCTGTGCCGCGGCATGAGCAAACTCAAGCGCCGCTTTTTCTGCGTCGCTGAAGTGCGGACTGCTGGCATAGTTCCAGGCATCGTTAAGACGCTCCTCACTGGAGCCGAAACGCTCTGAACCGAGAATCGTGTGCGCCTGGCAGTAGCGGCAACCGGAAACGAAGCTCGTTATGTAGCCGATAAGGCGCTTGAACTCGGGCGTCACATTGCCGTGGCATTCCATGACCGCGATATTCAGCTCGGTAAAGGCTTTGGCGACCTTGGGGCGTCTTGCCATGGTTCGGACGCTGTTGGGAATGACGCCCAGCGGGCCTTTGAAAAACTGTACGAACTCCAGGAGGTCCGGATCGAATTGTTCTTCGGTTAACGGTTCTACCAATGCCATGGTCAGCGTCCTCGATCGGGTGGTCGGGCCAGTGGTCGGCCAGGGATATGCCTGCGAAAACGGCGCTAGGCCGTCATGCTGGCGACGTTCAGTTTCTTGTCTTCTATGCCCAGGAGTATGGGTTCGGCGGCATCCCGGTAGATGTTCACCTTTGCGTTGTAGGCGTTGCGCTCGAGGCCGTGCTTGTCGCGGATGCGCAGGCGCCGGATGTCGAACTCGCCGTTCGGTTGCCGTTCCCCGGTCAGGTAGCACTTGATCGCCGAGACCCGCTCGCCGGAAATCTCGAGACCACTTAGCTTGGCAAGGTTGCCTTGCGCCTGCTGCAGGAAGGCAACGGCGTCCAGCTGTACCTGGGACTCCTCGTGACTGAGATCACCCTGGTTCGCCAGTTCCGCGAAGAACTCGCCGACGAGAATCTGGCCGGGCATTGCGGCGTCACACATCCGGGCAAGTTCGATGGTCACGTCGCCGACGATGAAATTGTGAATGCTGGGGTTAAGACCTTCTGCCTGGTAGAACTC
This sequence comes from uncultured Woeseiaceae bacterium, assembly GCA_964522355.1. Taxonomy (GTDB): domain Bacteria; phylum Pseudomonadota; class Gammaproteobacteria; order Steroidobacterales; family Woeseiaceae; genus JBFGFX01. The sequence goes on from CAZFVT010000413.1 coordinate 1,383, forward strand.
GTAGCAGCTGCCCACGTGGAAACAGGCCCGCAGGCGAGGTACGGCTTTCGACCGGGACTTGCGCCGCGCAATGGCGTTGTCGGCGAGCACCAGGTGCATGAAGTGGTAGAGGTTGACGTTGGCTTCCAGCCCGTCGTCGCGATTCCAGATGTAGAAGCCGTCGCCGCTCGATGAGCGGGCGAAATTGATGCCGACATCGAGCTCCAGCATTTTCGCGTGCGCCGAGTTCAGCGAGTAAGACAGGCTGTTGAGCTGGGTCATCTGCTCGAACGGCGTCAGCAGGCTGAAGCCAACGATATCGAACAGGGTTACGGCGCGGTTGGCGACGAAGTTGATGCCGTAGCGCTGAATCATCTGCTCAATGATGCGTGTTTCCGCATCGCTGCCGGTCAGTCGCTGACGCAGCGGAATGAAATTCGGCTCAACGTCGAGGAGGCGACAGACCTTTTGCATCTGCTCGATCGACAGCTGGCGCTTGCCGGAGATCAGTTCAGTGATGAACCGGGAAGACACCCGCTGCGAAATACCGGCCTCGTTGCTCGGCGACGAGGTGTATTCGGCGATGGAGTAGTGCGGTACGACGAGCGTCAGGATGCCATCATCAAGCGGCGCCCAGCTGAGGATGGTGTTTTGGCCAAGCGACCATTCGCGGTGCAGGCACTGTTCGAGGAAGACCAGGTTGGTCCACTCACGAAGGTCCATGTCGCCGCGTAGCCCGGACATTTGTTCGACGAACGTCGAGTGCTCGGCGAACCCGGTGATACTAGATTGCGAAGTCTCGTCAATTTCCATGCTTGCCCAATGCGACGCTGACGAGCGCCGCCATTTCCCCACGATCCGATTGTGATGCCCCCGCGAGCGGACCGTCCCGTTTGGCGGATGGTCAAGTTAATCAACTCAACGTAACATCGCAAGCGCAATCGGCGTCCCGCGGACGCCTGGCAAGACAGAAAAACGACGTACCGCGCGGTAATCGCGAGGACTGGTTCCACGGCGCCCGGAAAGCCGTGGCGCCCGCGTCTTGCAGATTATGTTTAACGACTTCCCCCGCTGATCAGACCATGCAGCCACAGCCAGAACAGATTCGGGCGTTGAAGCGGCAACTTTCGGACTACCTGCCCGAAACGCCCGTCATGCGCTGCCATGAACTTGAAGACGAACTCGGGTCGTCCGCCGAGGTGTTTGCCAAGCTTGAGTTCCTGCAGCGCACCGGGACCTTCAAGGCGCGAGGGGCGCTGTCGGACATTCTGAACCTGACCCAGGCACAGCGCGACGCCGGCGTGACCGCCGTCAGCGCCGGCAATCACGCGGTTGCCGTTGCCTTCGCCGCGCAGGTTACGGGCGTCAATGCCAAGGTTGTCATGACGGCGACCGCGAACCCGGAACGCGTCGCGCGAGCCCGGGGTTTCGGCGCGAACGTGGTGTTCGCCGACGGCGTGCACGAAGCGTTCGACACGGTTGCCCGCATCACTGAGGATGAGGGCAGGTACCTCGTCCATCCCTTTGAGGGCGAGCGCATCGCATTGGGTACGGCAACGCTTGGGCTCGAGATCATGGAGCAGGTGCCCGGCGCCGAGTTGCTGATCGTCCCGGTGGGCGGCGGCGGCCTCTGCGCAGGCATCGCATCCGCGGCACGCGCGTTAAACCCGGCCTGTGAGATCGTTGCCGTAGAGCCAGAGGGTGCCGACAGCATGTATCGCAGCATCCAGGCGGGTTCGCCGCAGACGCTTCCGTCTGTCGATACGATCGCCGACAGTCTCGGCGCGCCGTTTGCCATGCCATACAGCTTTGAGCTTTGCCGGCAGAACGTCGATGACTTTGTCCGGGTTCCGGACTCCGCCATTCGCGCCGCAATGCGATTTCTGTTCCAACGCCTGAACATTGCCGTAGAGCCCGCCTGCGCAGCAACAACGGCGGCATTGCTGGGTCCGCTGCGTGAGCGGGCTTTGAACCGGCGGGTAGCCATACTGTTCTGCGGCAGTAACATCGACTGGCAGAGTTTTGCCGAATTCTCGGAGATGACATGACCGCGGTAATTGAGAGCCTCAAGTCGATCGTTGGGCCAAAGGGCTGGATCAGCGATCCTGCGCGCCTCGAGGGTAACCTTACGGAATGGCGCGGCACCTGGGTCGGCAAGACGCCCATCATGCTGTCTCCGGCAAACGTCGGCGAAGTCTCACAGATTCT
>CAZFVT010000414.1:0-3565 GCA_964522355.1 uncultured Woeseiaceae bacterium
CACGAGCATGTCGGCAATTTCGAGCGCCTGCTCGCCAGTGTCCGGCTGTGAGACCAGCAGATCGTCCACATTCACGCCGATGCGCTCGGCGTACACCGGGTCCAGCGCGTGCTCGGCGTCGACGAACGCGGCCGTGCCGCCCATTTTCTGGGCCTCGGCCACCACTTGCAGGGTCAGGGTCGTCTTACCGGAGGACTCCGGACCGTAAATCTCGATGACGCGGCCTTTCGGCAGGCCGCCTATCCCCAGCGCCGTATCCAGGCCGATGGAACCGGTTGAAACCGCTTCGATATCCTTGGCAGCACCGCCATCGCCAAGGCGCATGACCGAGCCTTTGCCAAACTGCTTTTCGATTTGCCCAAGAGCTGCGGCGAGCGCTTTCTTACGATTGTCATCCATGGTGGGGGATCACTCCGGTTCGAGGAAGTAATCCGGAATTATTTCACACCTCAGGGGGCCATGCAGGCGGCATCAGCCTGCATTACTGAGGCGTTCATTAAGAAACGAATGGAAGCTATTGTTTCAGCGGACGGTAAGTGACTTCGCCGCGAAATGACTCGGATTCGATCAGCTCGAAGCTCGAGAACGACAGCTCCAGCGGGCGCGCCAGCTGCAGCGGCTCGAAGGGTTTGGCGATGCGCACGGCGGTGATGTGCGGGCGATAGGTGTGCTTCTCTGGCTCCACGCCAAAATCGGCGGTGGCGGCATGCAGGCGCTCGACGAGGTCGGTCAGCTCTTGCGGCACGCTACGCGTTTCGAGCGCCGCGATCTTCGGGCGCTGCCAGAAGGACATCGTGCCGAAGCGCAGCCGGAAGGGCTCCACCGGGATATCGGCGACGGCGCGCTGCAGCGCGGGAATGCGTTCCTCGGGAAAATCGCCAACGAACACGAGGGTCACGTGCCAGTTGCCACGATAAACCGCCTTGCCTTCGACCTGGCGGGCCAGCGGGCTCATAGCATCCCGCAGGGTTTCGCGCTGGCGGTTGTCCGGCCACAGGGCGAAAAACAGGCGCTTATTCAATGTCAGTCTTCCTCAATGCGCTCCAGCAACCCCTTCAATGCCTGCTCGACAGTCTGTCGCCGGACTTCGTCACGGTCACCTTCAAACAAATGCGTGGCGACCGTCGTGCTGGCCTTGTTGTTGTCGCGGCCCGCCCAGCCGAACCAGACCGTGCCGACCGGCTTTTCGTCGCTGCCGCCGCCGGGCCCGGCGATGCCGGTGACGGCGAGGGCATAGTCGGCCCCATCGGCGCGCAGTGCGCCTTCAGCCATCTCGCGAACGACCGCTTCGCTGACGGCACCATGGGCCGCGAGCGCGTCGTCAGACACGTTCAGCATACGGGTCTTGGCGTCATTACTGTAGCTAACCACGCCGGTGCTGAAAACTGACGAGCTGCCGGCAACGTCGGTCAGGCATTTGGCGATCCAGCCGCCGGTGCAGGACTCGGCGGTTGCCACCGTGAGTTTCTTGTCGGCCAGCGTCCAGACGGTGGTCTGGGCCAGCTCTTCGAGCGTTGAGTCATGTGCCATGTGCAACATCCCTGTAGAGCGCAATGTGCGCATCCACCATGCCGTCTATGGAAAATCGTTCTTCTGTGTCGCGTCGCGCGGCCGCGGCATAGCTCGCACGAGTGTCACTATCGTCCAGCAAATGGCGGATTTCTGCTGCGAGCCCGTCGACATCACCGGGTGTGACGAGAATCCCGTTTTCCTTGTGCGCTATAACCTCGGGCAGGCCGCCGGCGGCGAAGGCAATTACCGGCAGCCCGGCGGCGCGGGCCTTGAGCGCTATGACCCCCAGGCCCTCGGTAAGCGCCGTGTGCACCAGCAAATCGAAGCCGCCCAGCCAGTCATCCAGGTCGTCGCGAAAGCCCGGAAAGACGGCGGATTCACCAAGATCAAGGTCCTGCGCGAGTGCCCGCAGCGCCTGCTCTTCGGGCCCTCGACCGAACAGGAGCACTCTCACGTTTGGGTGGGTTTCACGCACCTGTGCAATCGCCTCCAGCAGGTAGCGCTGCCCCTTCCTGGGGATCATCTGTGCCGCTGACACAATCAGCGGCGCATCGGGCGGGAGGCTGAATTCCTGGCACAGGGCTTCGCGGTCGGGTGGTGTGCGGAAACGGTCCAGATCGACCACAGAGTGGATCAGAACAACACGCGCCGGATCGACGCCCGAGCGCAGTAGTTCCTGCTCGATAGCCCCGGAGATGGCAATGACGCGGCGAAAATTCCGATAGCGAAGCTTGGCGACGAATTTTGGGTCGGGGTTGTCGACGCGGCGCGAGACAACCGCCGGGATGCCGGCCATCGCCGCGGCCCGTCCACCCAGAAAATCGGCGCCCCGCCGGCTGTGGCAGTGAACGATCGCGGGCGATTCCTCCATCAGCACCTGGCGGAGGCGCCAGGCGAAGCGAAGGTCATGATCCCCGCTGCAGGGTATCTCGAGCGTGCGCAGACCCTGCTTACCTGCTGCCGCCGCGATCTCGCTACCTGGCGGGCAGACCAGCACGGTCTCATGGCCGCGGCGCGTGAGCCCTTCGAGCAGGTAAAGCACCTGTTGCGGACCGCCGTAGAGGTGGCGGCCGGTTTCAACGTGCAGGGATTTCATCGCGGGCGGGGCATTGGCATGGCGGAAAGCTAAAGGCTAGCATGTCGGGCTTCGCTGTCCTGCCCTGCCAGTCGCCTGCATGAGTTCCAAAGTCAGCCAAATTCACACACCGATGATGCAGCAGTACCTCGGGATCAAGAAAGACTATCCCGACATGCTGGTGTTCTATCGCATGGGCGACTTCTACGAGCTGTTTTTCGACGATGCCAAGCGCGCCGCCGAGCTGCTCGACATTACCCTGACCGCCCGCGGCAAGTCCGCCGGCGATCCGATCCCGATGGCGGGCGTGCCCTATCACGCCGTCGAAAACTACCTGGCGCGCCTGGTGCGCAAGGGCGAATCCGTCGCCATCTGCGAGCAGGTCGGCGATCCGGCCACCAGCAAGGGGCCGGTCGAACGCAAGGTCATGCGCATCGTCACACCGGGTACGCTCACCGACGAGGCGCTGCTGCCGGAGCACGGCGACAACCTCGTCGCCGCTGTTTACGCCGATCGGGATCGCGTGGGCCTGGCCTGGCTTGATCTTTCCGGCGGGCGCTTCCTGTTGACGGAGTTGAGTTCGACTGACGCCTTGCCGGGCGAACTCGAACGCCTGCGTCCGGCCGAGCTCATCCACAGCGAAGACCAGCTCAGCGTCATTGAACACGCCGCGAAGCGAGACGACCTCAGGGCAACGGTCAGGCCGCCCTGGCATTTTGATCCGGACAGCGCGCGCCGGCTGTTGACCGCCCAGTTCGGCACCCGCGACCTGAATGCCTTTGGCGTTGAAGAGTTTCCCTGCGGCCTTATTGCCGCCGGCGCACTTCTGCAGTACGTCGTCGACACGCAGAAATCGAGCCTGCCGCACATCGACCGGATCAGCGCCGAGCAAAGCGACGACGCCGTGCATATGGATGCGCCCACCCGCCGCAACCTGGAACTGGTGCAGTCGCTGTCCGGCAACGATGCGCACACCCT
>CAZFVT010000415.1:0-3556 GCA_964522355.1 uncultured Woeseiaceae bacterium
AAGGCGGAAGGGCCGCATCTGCCTACCGTTGCGCCGGACGACAGCACCTTTACGGTCAACCTGCATCACTCATTCATTCGCCTGCCGGATGACAACTATGAACCGCTGCCCTACGATCCGCGCGCCGGCATTTTCGGACTGGGCTTCGGTCGTTCCGGCTACTTCGACTACGCCAGCGAAATCGGTGATGACCTGACGGTTCGCTACGCACGGCGCCATCGGCTGGAGAAAGTCGACCCGTCGGCAGAAGTCAGCGACGCGGTTGAGCCTATCGTCTATTACGTCGATCGCGGTGCTCCGGAGCCGGTTCGCTCGGCGCTTATCGAAGGCGGCGGCTGGTGGAACGAGGCCTTCGAAGCGGCCGGCTATCGAAACGCGTTTCGCGTCGAGCTGATGCCGGAAGGCGCCGATCCCCTCGACGTCCGCTACAACACCATTCAGTGGGTGCATCGGTCGACGCGCGGCTGGTCCTATGGCTCGTCGATCGTCGATCCGCGCACCGGTGAAATACTCAAAGGGCACGTAACCCTCGGGTCACTCAGGGTCCGCCAGGACTACATGATCGCCGAGGGCCTGCTGTCGCCCTACGGCGATACCAGCGAAGGCGCTGAGGCGCTCCTCAATATGTCGCTGGCGCGCATCCGGCAGCTCTCGGCCCATGAGATCGGCCACACGATCGGCATGGAACATAATTTTGCGGCCAGCACCCAGGGCCGGGCGTCGGTCATGGACTACCCGTTTCCGCAGGTCGATCTTGCAGAGGGCGGCGGTCTTTCCCTCGACAATGCCTACGCCACCGGCATGGGCGCCTGGGACATTCGCACCGTGATGTACGCCTACCAGGATTTCCCGGACGACGTTGATGCCGATGCCGAGCGCGCCCGCATCATGGCCGAAACCATCGCTTCCGGTCTCAAATACGTTTCCGACAGTGACTCGAGGGCGGTGGGCACGGCGCATCCCGATGGCAATCTCTGGGACAACGGCGCCGATGGCCTGGAGGAACTCCAGCGACTGATGGAGGTTCGAGAGCGCGCGCTCGGCCAGTTCTCGCCGGCGAACATCCGCGCCGGCCGGCCGCTGGCGACGCTCGAGGAGACGCTGGTTCCGATCTACCTGTTGCATCGCTATCAGCTGCATGCCGCCGGCAAGCTGCTTGGCGGCGAGTACTTTCGCTATGCGCTGCGGGGAGACGGCCAGCGAGCCACCGACCCTGTCGACGGCGAAAAGCAGCGAGCCGCGTTGCGCGCGCTGGTCGCAACCATCGACCCGCAGGCGCTGCGCCTGCCGGATGCGCTGCTCGATTCGATACCGCCGCGGCCGCCCGGCTACCGGTTAACCCGTGAATCCTTCCCGCGAAACTCCGGACCCACGTTTGACGCGCTGGGCGCGGCGCGAAGCGCCGTGTCGCTGACCCTGGAGGTCCTGCTGAATCCGCAGCGTGCTGCGCGAATGGTATCCGGCAGCGCCCGCCAGGCCGACCTGCCAGGGTTTGACGAAGTATTGAGCGCGTTAACGGCGGCAACCTGGTACGCGCGCCAGCAGGGCGGGCTCGAGGCTGAGATTCAACGCGCAACCAGCACGGAGCTGCTCGTGCACCTTCTGCACCTGGCGCATCACGTAGATGCCGATCCTCAGGTGCGCGCGCTTGCTCTCGACTCCATTAACGGCCTGGCAAGCTGGCTTGACGCCCGCGGTGCCCGCGACAGCGACGCCGGCTGGCGCGCTCACTACGGCTTTCTTGCCGACACCATTCGCCGCGTTCAGCAGGACCCGGCCAGCCTCGAGTCGCTGGCGCCAACGGTGCCACCGCCGGGATCTCCCATCTGACTCGTTTGAAGGCCTGAGGGGATAAACGCCGCATGTTCGGATTACCTGCAGAAACCGCTCTCGTGGTATTCGGCTTCCCCGTGTTCTGGATTGTCTACACCCTGGTGTTTCTGCGCCGCACCCGCCATTGGGAGCAGGAAGACAACGACGACGGGGACGCGTCGTGAACGCAACGGTGGTTGTATTTCTCGTGGGCTACTACCTCGTGGTCCTCGGCATCGGCTACTGGGCGATGGGCAGGGGCGCCGGCAAGGACCTCGAAAGCTACCTGCTGGGTGGCCGCAAGGTGGGCGCCGCGACCACGGCGCTGACCCTGCAGACGACCACAATGAGCGGCTACATGTTCCTCGGCGCAGGTGCGCTGGGCTACGCCCAGGGCTACTGGGCGCTGTGGTATGCCGTGGGTGATATCGGCGGAGGTGTGCTGAACCTCTCGGTCATCGGCCGGCGCATGCGCAAGCTGTCGCAAACGTTCGGCGCGCTAACCTCGATCGAATACCTGGAGAAGCGCTATCCGCTGCCCGCCATTCGCCTGATCGGCGGCAGCATCACTGTTTTCCTCCTGGGCTTTTACGTACTCGCGCAGCTGATTGCGGGCGGCAAGGGCATGGCGCTGGTGACGGGGCTCGATTACCCGCTGGCGCTCGCTATCGCAGTGATGGTCATCCTTATCTACACCTTTATGGGCGGCTATCTCGCCGTCGCCTACACGGATTTTTTCCAGTCCATCATCATGCTGGTCGGAGTGGTCTGGATCATGCTTGCCGTCCTGACGGAACTTGGTGGCCTGACGGCTGCGCATCGCGCTGTCGCGGAGATTGATCCGACCCTGCTGTCGATGTGGGGGCGCGAGCTCGCGTTCGAGGGCAAGTGGGGAATCGTAGCCGGGGCCCTGCTGATTTTCTCGGTCGGCTACATGGGCTGGCCGCACGTCGTGACCCGTCACATGGCCATGAGTCGCCCCGCAACGGCACGCAAGGCAGGCGCCTGGGCAACGCTATGGAACCTGTTCTTTGTACCGACGCCCTACATGCTGGGTATCTTCGCCATAGTCCTGCTGCCGGAGCTCGACGATCCCGAGATGGCAATATTCGCGGCCGCCAACGCGCTGTTGCCTGCCGCGGTGACCGGTCTGGTCATGGCAGCGATCATGGCGGCCATCATGTCGACGGCCGACTCCCTGTTGCTGCAGGTTGGCTCGATTGCGTCGCGTGATCTTTACGAACGATTCATCAATCCGCAGGCCACCGAAATACAAATGGTTGGCGTATCACGAGGCCTGGTCCTGGCTATTGCCGTGATCGGCTATGTTGTGGCGCTTTATGAGCCGCCGCCCGTCTTCGGCATCGTCGTCTTCGCGACGACGGTACTCGGCAGTGCGTTCCTGCCGGCCTACGTCTGCGCCGTCTGGTGGCGAAAGGCCAACGCGCCCGGTGCGCTCGCTTCCATCATCGCCGGCGCCGTCGTGTCATTCGTCTGGCAGTATGCGGATCTCGCCAGCCAGACCCAGCTCGACCCGATGCTGGTCGGCGTTATGGCGTCGACAGCGGCGATGATCGTCGTCAGTTTGCTCACACAGCGGTCGCATCCTGTGCCGCCAGAGATCGTTCTTGCCATGGACGAGGCCGACAGGCTCGGATCAATACCCGCGGGACTGCGTGCTGCGGCGAGCCCGGCGATGGCTGCCGAGGCGCCCTCCCGCCCTGCGATCAAGGGTGCCGATCTG
>CAZFVT010000416.1:0-3540 GCA_964522355.1 uncultured Woeseiaceae bacterium
TGGCTCTCAGGGGCTCTGGTTCGCTTTGATCTGGACCGCGCTGTCGTTTGCCGTATCGCTGACCCTGGGAACCTGGGTGGCGATCGCAACGGTCATCGGGCTGGTCTCGGCCTGGGCCTATAGCGCTCCGCCATTCCGTCTCAAGCAAAACGGCTGGTGGGGGAACTCAGCGGTCGGTTTGTGCTACGAGGGTTTGCCCTGGTTTACGGCGGCGGCGGCAATGTCCGGCGCCCTGCCGGCACATGAAACCATTCTGCTCGCCCTGCTCTACAGCGTTGGCGCTCACGGCATCATGACGCTGAACGACTTCAAGTCGATGGAGGGCGACACGATTATGAAGCTGCGCTCGCTGCCCGTGCAGCTGGGCGCGGATCGAGCCGCCCGGCTTGCCTGCGTGGTCATGGCGGTGCCGCAGATTGCGGTTGTCGTGCTGTTGGTCCAGTGGCAGCAGCCGATCTACGCCAGCATCGTCTTTGCGCTGCTGGCCGCACAGGTTGCGCTGATGCTGCGTTTCCTGACCAATCCGGTTCGCTACGCCATCTGGTACAGCGGCTTTGGCGTCCTGCTCTACGTCCTCGGCATGCTGGCAAGCGCCTTTGCCGCCCGGGCGATCGTGCTGTCATGAGTACCTCTCCCTATATCGGCTGGCCGGGCATCGTCCGACTTGGACTGGTGCAGGCCTCGCTGGGTGCCATTGTCGTTCTCACGACTTCAACCCTGAATCGCGTCATGGTCGTCGAGCTGGCTTTGCCGGCAGTGCTTCCGGGCTTCCTCGTTGCCATTCATTACTTTATTCAGATCAGCCGGCCACGTTTTGGCCACGGTTCAGACCTCGGCGGTCGTCGCACCCCGTGGATCATTGGCGGCATGGCTGTCCTCGGCGCCGGCGGCGTGCTTGCCACGCTGGCTACCGCCTGGATGTCGGTGTACCCAACCGGCGGCATCGCGCTGGCGTTAGTGGCATTCCTGCTGATCGGGCTTGGTGTCGGCGCCAGCGGTACCTGTCTGCTGGTCTTGCTGGCCGCCCGGGTTGACCCGCAGCGTCGAGCGGCGGCTGCGACGACGACCTGGATCATGATGATCGCCGGCTTCGCCATCACCGCCGGAACCGTCGGCGCCATACTCGATCCGTTCTCCCTTACCCGCCTGGTCATCATCTCTGCGAGCGTCGCGCTTATTGCCCTGCTGGTGACTTCACTGGCGCTCTGGGGCCTCGAAGGAACACCGGATTCTCCCTACGTCGACAATGAGCCCGATGCCGAGGAGAAACGCCGGCAGTTTTCCCTGGCGTTGCGCGAAGTCATCAACGAGCCACAGACCCGACGCTTCGCCGTTTTCGTCTTCGTTTCCATGCTCGCCTACAGCGCGCAGGACCTGGTACTCGAGCCGTTCGCCGGGGCCGTTCTCGGACTGACCCCGGGCGAATCGACACAGCTGGGCGGCACTCAGCACGGCGGCGTTCTTCTCGGCATGCTGCTGGTGGCCTTCCTCGGATCGGTGCGCCGCTGGAACTCTCGCAAAGTCTTGAGAGGCTGCATGATTCTTGGCTGCCTGCTATCAGCCACGTTGCTGCTCGCCCTCGCCATTGCCGGCTTTTCCAGCGGCGCCTGGCCGTTAACCCTTAACGTGTTCGCCCTGGGTGTTGCCAACGGGATGTTCGCCGTTGCCGCGATCGGTTCAATGATGGAGCTCATGTCATCGGGCGCCAAGAACCGCGACGGTATGCGAATGGGGCTCTGGGGTGCAGCGCAGGCTGTCGCCTTCGGGCTTGGCGGCATTCTCGGCACGCTTGCCGTGGACGTGACCCGCCACCTGACGGGATCGACACTGGTCGCCTACGGCGGCGTATTCGCCGCACAGGCAGCCATGTTTGCACTGGCGGCGTTGCTGGCCGCACAGCTGACGAAAAAACAAAAACACAGCCGTACATCGACGACGGCGCATCCATTCATTACCGAGGCAGGATCAACCTGACACAGATCATGCAGCAGAGCGAAGAAGCAACCAGGATTGAGGAATACGACGTCGCGATCATCGGCGGCGGCCCGGCGGGCTCAACCGCCGCAGCGGATCTCGCCGATGCCGGCTACGCCGTGCTGCTGCTCGATCGTGACGGCCGGATAAAACCCTGCGGTGGAGCGGTTCCACCCGTCCTCCTGCGGGAGTTCGACATACCGGAAAGCCTGCTTGAGGCCAGAGTGAATACGGCTCGGATGATCTCGCCGAGCGACGAGCAGGTCGACATGACGATCGGTGGATTCGTCGGCATGGTGGATCGCGAATCCTTCGACGAATGGCTCCGGCAGCGCGCGGCCAATCAGGGCGCCGATCGCCGCATCGGTACCTATGCGGGTTTCGAACGCGACGCCGACGGTTTGCTCGTGCACTACCGCGACGGCGAGAATGCGAAGGTCACTCATACCGTGCGCACGCGACTTCTGATCGGCGCGGACGGTGCCGCCTCCAAAGTCAGAAAGCAGGCGATGCCGAAAGCGAAAGACTTCAAGCACGTGTTCGCTTATCACGAAATCGTTGAGTCGCCGCCGGGCCCGACCGACAAGTTCGATCCGCGCCGCTGCGACGTCTACTACCAGGGTGAAATCTCACCGGACTTTTATGGCTGGGTGTTTCCTCACGGCGAGAAAACCAGCATCGGCATGGGTACCGCGGTAAAGGGCTTCTCCCTGCGCAGCGCCGTGCAGAAGCTGCGTGAAAACACCGGACTCGATGACAACAACGTCGTTCGCTGCGAGGGCGCACCCCTGCCGCTGCAGCCGCTGAAGCGCTGGGACAATGGCAAGGACGTGCTGGTTATCGGCGACGCAGCAGGTGCTGTCGCCCCGTCTTCCGGCGAAGGCATCTACTACGCCATGAGTACCGGGCGTCATGCCGCCAAGGCAGTGGCCGAATGTCTCGAAACGGGCAAGGCACGGGCCCTGAAGCTCGCCCGCAAAGGATTTATGAAAGAACACGGCACCGTATTCCTGGTGCTGGGTATCATGCAGCGCTTCTGGTACATCAGCGACAAGCGCCGGGAGAAGTTCGTCAAGATTTGTCGCGATCCCGACGTACAGCGACTCACCTGGGACGCTTACATGAACAAGAAACTGGTCAGGGCCAAACCCGGTGCCCATGTCCGGATATTTTTCAAGGACCTCGCACACCTCGTTGGACTGGACCCGCGCTAAGACGGGCAGTCGCAAAATGCGGGGCGCGAGCAGCGTGCCTTATCAAGGGGGCAGGACAAAATGACGCGAAAAAACACGCAGTCGATTCCAGTGGTTCGCGCATCAGCGAGGGAGTATGAGCTTGCGGCGCTGGTCGGCGACGATGCGGTGTTGCTCGGCTGGAACATGGACGACGCCATCGATCGCTCGGATCTACTGGGCTTCGCCATCAAGCGCACGCGAAGAAACAGCATCACCCAACAGGAAAACGAATGCCGCTGGCTGACTAACCACCGGCGGTTCGCCCGACGTGGCGATGCGGCGAGCGATGACGAAATGTCGACGCGGAATAACCCGCTGCAGCAGTTCCACT
>CAZFVT010000417.1:0-3531 GCA_964522355.1 uncultured Woeseiaceae bacterium
ATTCAGGGTGAACTCAGCGTCGAAGAACGGCGTAACGAGATCGTAGTAGCCGGACGCAACCAGCACGTCCAGCGCCGGGTTCACGCGCATCGCCTTCGACAGGTCCTGTGCGGTATTGACCCAGCGCGGCTCCCAGCTCTTGCCGTCCGGCACCGGGCGCCACCGCCAGTTGTCGCTCAGGCCATCCATGCCCGAGACGTGATAGGTTCGCTCGAGCGTGACCCCTAGATCGTCCCGGATATAACTCATCAGCGCCGAGGTAAATGCCGCCGACAGCGCGTCGCCCGCCGCGTCCCCTTCAGGCACCTCCGCCAGATCGTCGATATCATCGCGAGTGTAACGGGCGTCATTGAAGCCGACCGCGAGGCCTTGGTCGCGCAGCAGCTCTTTGGCGAACTGGCGGCCGTTGACGCGCAGATTGGCCCGTTCTACGAACTCGGGGCTCAGTCCCAGGAAGTAGGCCAGACGGTCGCCAACGCGTCGGGCGGTCGCGGCGTCCAGCGTGTTGCCGCGGAAGAGCGCCGGCAAGAGCTCGTCTGTCGCAAACTCGCGAGCATCGGTCAGAAAAGCTTCGAGGTCATCCGGCGCAGGGCTGACCTTGCCGTGGTAGGCGGCCGTCGCCGCCATGGTCGGCACGTAGGTGATGAAGGAGATCAGGTTGTCGTCCATATAGGGCGTCGAGCCGGCGTAGTCCAGCGCCTGGGAAATGAACACGATGCCGTTCAGGGCGATGTTCATGTCAGTTTCGAGCATGTGCGCGACCTTGGCAGCTCGCGTGGTCCCGAAGCTCTCGCCCAGCAGAAACTTTGGCGAGTTCCAGCGTCCGTTGGCTGTAATCCAGTCGCGAATGAAAGCCGACATCGACGTCGCATCTTCAACCAGTCCCCAGAACTCGGTTCCTTCGTGGTCGCCAAGGGGTCTCGAGAATCCGGTCCCGACCGGATCGATGAAGACGAGGTCAGTCACGTCGAGGATGGTTTCCGGGGCGTTGACAATCGGGTAGGGCGGGCGGCCGGGCCGATCTGCATTGCTCGGTACCGAAACGCGTTTGGGCCCAAACGTACCGATGTGCAGCCAGACAGACGAGGAGCCAGGTCCGCCGTTCCAGACGAAGGTCACCGGCCGGTTCGTATTTGCGTCTTCTCTTACATAGGCAAAGGTAAACAGGGTAGCCGTCGGCTCGCCGTCCTCGTCCCGCAGGTAGGTCTCGCCGGCGGTCACCTTGTAATCGATGCGTTCGCCGTTGAAACGACTGCTGTGATCGGAAACGAACGACACCGGCTCGGGTATCGGTTTCGTTTCGTCATTGGTCTGATTATCCGCCTCCTGGGCCACGGCGAATGTCGCCGACAAACACAGAAGGAAACCGAATCGGTACAAATATCGCATGGTGAACTCCGCAGCAGTTCGGCGCTGGACGTCGAAGAGGCGGATGATATCAGGGGAGGTCGGCGTGAGCCGGTTTAACGAAGCTGGCTGTCTTTGCTGCCGCGACGGTTGTAGCCGCTAAACGCTTTTTCCTCGGCGTCCAGTTCTGACTGGCAGGCAACGCAAAGGCGCACGCCGGGCAGCGCCTGCCGCCGGGCTTCCGGAATCTCGACGCCGCACTCTTCACACTCTTTTCGGCTCTCGCCGCTCGGTATGTTCTCGCGCGAGCGCTTGATGGCATCCTCGACGGTTGCGTCGATCTGCTCCTGCACGGCACCGTCTTTGGCGAATCCTCCAGCCACGATCAAAACTCCGAATTCGCTAGTCTATTCATCAACATCGTAGTGGATCGATTCGATCCAGGCGAGCGCGTCTGCGTCCCCAATCCGGATCGTAACCTCATCGCCTTCGACTTTCTTAAGTAGCGCGCGAGCCAGCGGCGAATCGATATTGATGTCTCCTCGCCCGGCATCGGCTTCGTCCTCACCAACGATTCGGTAATCAACGGTTTCGCCGTCTTCTGTTTCCAGACGAACCCGCGCGCCAAAGAACACGCCTTCCGGAGCTGATTCATGCCGAACGATTTGCAAGTTGGGAATGCGTCGCTGGAGATAGCGAATACGACGATCGATGCCGCCAAGCTCCTTCTTGCGATAGATGTACTCGGCGTTCTCCGATCGATCTCCCTCCGCGGCAGCGGCTGACAGCGCAGCCACCACTTCCCGCCGCTTCAACCACAGCCCCTTCAGCTCGTCTTCGAGACGCGCGAGACCCGCAGCAGTGATATACGGTGATCCCGGTTTTCTAGGAGGACGCCAACGACCCATCGAAAAGCCCAGCGGCAGTAGACTGATCGCGCGTTAAACATGCGAAAACCCGCGATGTGGGATTCCGGGCATTCCAGATCTGCAAGAGTTGCCGGGATTCTCTTGAGCTATCCGCATTCACGTCGACGTAAACCATCTCAATATCTCATGCATTGCAGCCTCCGTCGCCCAGTGCGGTCCATCAAATTCAATGTAGGTCACGTTGTATCCTTCGGATTCGAGGCCGGGGACTATTAGTCTCCGCGAAAGCATAGTTGGATAGACATTGTCTCTTGCGCCGTGCATCACCAGAACCCTCGGACTGCCAACCGGCGGGCCAGGCGGCGTCAGAGGCCCTGGCGCAACCGCTATAAGATGCGAGAAGAAATCGCCGTTTGTTCTCCCAATGGCCAGTGCGTAAGCACCCCCGTCGGACAAGCCACCAAGCGCAATCCTGGATTGATCAACTTTGATCCTTTGAAACGTGTACGTCAGAGCCTCGTTGATGAAAGGCACATCCCTGATGTACGGACTGTCGATTCCATCCCAGGTATTGTGTCTGGCATCGAGCGTGAGTACCGCTACGCCATACTCCTCGGCGACTTCAAACATGTAGCGCGTAGATTCTGCATCGCCGCCTCCGCCGTGCAACCATATCAATAATGGTGTGTCATCTTCGTTCGCAGCAGCAGAAGGCACGAACAGGTAGCCGTCCTTCCATTCGATCAGACCATTGACCAAATAGTTGCCTCCCAGATTCAACTCATGCTCACCGGGCGAAACATCTATTGAAGGTTCGGCAAATCGAGCGTTGATCCGCGTGAACTCTGGCCCATCATGGCCGCAGGCAAAGAGACTCAGAAATACTAGACTGGCCGGCAGGGGTCTTATCATTTGCTAGGTACGCCAGGGTATCGTGGCTGCCATTGTAGGTTGAAATCGGCAAAGCCGTCCCACTAATCCTCCGGGTGCAACCCAAGGCCGCTCGATCCGTCGATATTCGATGCGAGCCAGCCGTTAGCGCAGCAGTGCCGAGAAGAGGACTTGAACCTACTGGACCAAACGGCTGATCGCGAAGTCTTCGCGGTATAACGAACGCCAGCGCTATTGCTCGCGGGACCACGATCGGCGTTGGCCTATTCTCACTCCGAGCAGGCCCGCCAAAGGCACCATGGATGTCATACCTGTTCTCCGCGCCAGATATGCGAAAGCCCCCGTGGTATTCGGGGGCTTTCGTATATCTGGTGCCGAGAAGAGGACTTGAACCTCCACGGGGTTACCCCCACTAGCACCTGAA
>CAZFVT010000418.1:0-2109 GCA_964522355.1 uncultured Woeseiaceae bacterium
TCCGCCCTCGAGAGACAGATAGCGACTGTGATCCGGAATCTCGGCCGACGTCTCTCTGGCGCTTATCTCCGCGCTGGCTCCGCCGCTCGCAACGGCCCGGTAGGATGCAGTCCTTACGGTGGCGACCACTTTCGAGCTCTCAGGGACCTCGACGGTAACGATTGCGTTGCCGGCGTATATCGGGCGCTTGAATCGCCTTGCGCCCTCAACGAGCATGATGTCACTAACCTGGTTGACCCCCAGCAACGCGGCAACCCGCGGCATCAGGTCTTTGCCGTAGGTCGTTGACGGTCCGAAGACGTGGGAATAGTCCGTCGCCAGCTCCACGATCTGGGGCGCCAGCGCCGCCGCCAGGGGCTTTTCGTTTGCAGGGTTGTCGACCTGCAGAACCTGCGCAACGCCCTCGAGCGCTGCCGCCTGGGCCGCGATCTCGGCGCCATTGGCCGCGAGGACGGCAATATGCACCTCGGCATCCGCAATCTCATTGGCGGAGGCTACGCATTTGGCGATGCCCGGATTTAATGTCCCGCCGTCGTGCTCGGCGACGATGAGGATTCTTGTGTCAGTCATTACAGCAGCCCCTTGTCGTTCAGAGCCTGCACCAGCTCGTTGACGTCATTTACCATGATGCCGCGCTGGCGTTCTGCCGGCGGCTCAAACGCAACCCGCGCATGTGCCGCGGCGCCTTCCACACCCAGGTCATCGAGAGCAAGCGTGTCCAGAGGCTTCTTCTTGGCCTTCATGATGTCAGGCAGCTTCACATAGCGAGGCTCGTTCAGCCGCAGGTCAGTCGTGACGACCGCGGGCAGGTCGATCTCGATTTTCTCGAGGCCCATATCCACCTCCCGGGTTACCGTGGCTTTCTCGCCGTCGATGACCAGTTCAGATGCGAAGGTAGCCTGCGGCCGGCCCCACAGGGCGGCCAGCATCTGGCCGGTCTGGTTGTTATCGTCATCGATAGCCTGCTTGCCCAGCATGACCAGACCCGGTTCCTCGCGTTCGATAAGCGCCCGCAGCACGCGTGCCGCGGTGAGCGGGTCAAGAGGGGAGTCCGTTTCCACCAGAATCGCCCGATCCGCGCCCATCGCCAGGCCCGTCCTCAGCTGCTGCTGAGAGTCTGCAGTGCCGATGGAAACGGCAATCACTTCCTCAGCCTCGCCGCGTTCCCGAATTCTCAATGCCTCTTCCAAGGCGATCTCGTCAAACGGGTTAATACTCATCTTGACGCCGTTGGTCTCAACGCCGCTGCCATCGGCGCTGACACGCACCCGGACGTTGTAGTCGACGACCCGCTTCAGGCCGACCAGAATCTTCTTCAACGCTATCTCCTGATCCAATTTATGGTGCACTGCAGCGTACAAGTTTCTCGCAGTGCAGAGCAGGGCACAAGGGGAGCAGCACGATGTATCCTTGCTGCCAGTCAGTCAATACCACGAAAGGTACAGACCAAAACGATGACCTACAGCACCCTGATTTCTCCGGACGAATTGCTTGCGATCGCTGACGACCCACGGACCAGAATCGTGGACTGTCGTTTCTCACTGCTGGAGCCGGCCAAGGGGCGGCAGGACTATGAAGCGGGACACATACCCGGGGCCGTGTACGCCGATCTCGATGTCGATCTCGCCGGCCCGGTGACGGAGGAGACGGGCCGCCATCCACTGCCCGAAGCCGCTGAATTCGAGGCTTGCCTTCGTCGCTGGGGCATTTCCAACGACAGTCAGGTGGTCGTCTATGACGATCTCTCCGGAGGGCTGGCGGCGCGGCTCTGGTGGATGCTCGGCTGGGCCGGTCACGAGCGGGTGGCGCTGCTCGATGGCGGTTACTCTGGCTGGAAAGCTGCGGGGCATCCCGAAAGCAGCGACGTGGAAGCACCTGAAGCTGGCACTTTCTCGGCGTCCGTGAATCCGGAGAAAACGATCGATGCAGAGGAGCTGGAAGGGCGCCTTGCGGCTCCCGAGGGTTTTATCCTGGTCGATGCGCGAGAAGCGGCTCGTTTCCAGGGCGACGTCGAGCCCATTGACCCCGTCGCCGGCCACGTGCCCGGAGCGCTCAACCTGCCTTTCGCGCTGGCTATGGGTGAAAACGGTCGCTGGCGCTCGAAAACGG
>CAZFVT010000418.1:2209-3513 GCA_964522355.1 uncultured Woeseiaceae bacterium
AACCTGCCTTTCGCGCTGGCTATGGGTGAAAACGGTCGCTGGCGCTCGAAAACGGAGCTACAGGGGCTCTGGGACACGCTGATACCGGAACAGCCGAGGCACGAGTGGGCCGTGATGTGCGGTTCCGGGGTCACGGCCTGCCATCTGGCGCTGTCCGCTTGCATCGCGGGACGCCCGGAACCGCGGGTGTACGTCGGGTCCTGGAGCGGCTGGCTGCGGAACCCGGACCGACCGGTCGCCAGCGGAGCGGGATAGAACCTCCCGGAGCCAAATATGTCCAAAATTGAGCAACTCCGAAAACTCTGCGTCACTGTACGGAAGTGGCCATAGCCGTAGTCATGAAACTATTTTTATTTCAATTATTTATAGTGCTTTCTTTAAGTGCTTGCGCAAGTTCAGAGAGGCCCTCGGACCCGGACAGGGAGGGCGAATCGGACCTGGATTTCAATGGCAACGATTGCATCCTGATCCGGACTATCCGAGACTATACGCCTCTGGACAACAAGCGACTCCTGATCTACGGGAGCGGTAATCGGCCTTACTACGTTGAACTGACGCGTCCGTCCTTCGAGATGCGCAGCGCCATCGGTATACGGACGGTTTCCCGGGACAACCAGCTTTGTCCATTTGGTGGCGACGGGCTGATTTTTGGCACTTTCGACACCGAAGTCATTTCGGCACGCTCTATTAGCCGTTTGACGCCCGACCAGGAAGAATACCTGCTGATCCGGCATGGCATTAAGCAACCGGAGAGGCGCCAGGCACCGGCAGACCCAGGCAAAGTGAAGGGCGCCGATGTCGAAGAGCTAGGTGAGACTGAACCCGGCTTCCAATAGGAAGCTCAGTCTTACCACGCGATCCGCAATCTCCGTGCGGACCCGCCCGGCTGACCGAAAGGTCAGCCGGGTTTTTCATTTCTGTCGTCAGCCTTCTCATCTTTCGCGAATTTCCAAAAGGATTTCTCGCATTGACTGTTTATCCAGTGACCGGTGTCGCAAAAAAGCCGGCATCCGGGAGATCGGGTGCTATATGATTTCGCTCTTCACTTTTGCGAACCCTGAGTAGCTGTCGTTGACTACCACTTCCGCCATACCCGTAAGCTCGGTGCTGAGCGGCGTCAAGTACGAGATTCGCGGCCAGCTCGCGCACCGGGCCTATGAGCTCGAGAAGCGCGGCTACGAGATCCTGTCGCTGAACATCGGCAATCCCGGCCTGTTTGGTTTCCGCACGCCGGAAACGATGCGCCTCGCCATGATTGAGAATCTCGGAGCAGCGGAACCCTACAGTCATCAGAAAGGCATCTT
>CAZFVT010000419.1:0-1586 GCA_964522355.1 uncultured Woeseiaceae bacterium
GAGATCCGTGCGTATCGAAGTGTTGCTGCAACCTGCATGATGATTCCTTAACTGTTCGCCTTGGGGCCGTAGCTCTAGGTCTTCCGATCGCCGGAATGACCCTTGAACGTCCGCGTTACCGCGAACTCGCCAAGCTTGTGGCCGACCATGTTCTCGGTGATCAGGACCGGCACGTGCTGCCGGCCGTTGTGGATTGCAATCGTCAGCCCAACCATGTCCGGCAGGACCATCGAGCGCCGCGACCAGGTCTTGATCGGGCGGCGATTATTGCTTTCGACAGCTGCTGTCACTTTTTTGGCCAGATGCGTATCAACAAAGGGCCCTTTCCTTACTGAACGTGGCACTACCAGTTCCTCTTCAGTCTCTTATTAAAGCCTCGCCAGCCAATTGCCGACGGGCCTCTAGTAACGTCTCTTACTTACGCTTTTTCCGACGGCGCACGATCATTCCATCGGTGCGCTTGTTGGACCGCGTCTTGTATCCCTTGGTCGGCGTACCCCATGGGCTAACCGGGTGACGACCGCCCGAAGTACGACCTTCACCACCACCGTGCGGGTGATCCACCGGGTTCATGGCAACGCCTCGAACCGTCGGACGAACGCCGCGCCAGCGCTTGGCGCCCGCTTTACCGAGCTTGCGCAGGTTGTGTTCGTTGTGACCCACCTCGCCGACGGTCGCCCGGCAGTTCTGGTGGATCCGACGCATTTCGCCGGAACGCAGGCGAATCGTTGCGTAAACGCCTTCCCGCGCCGCGATCTGAGCCGCGCCACCGGCAGAGCGAACCAGCTGCGCCCCCTTGCCAGGCTTCATTTCGATGTTGTGGATGACCGTACCAACCGGAATCGCGTGCAGCGGCAGCGCGTTACCGGGTTTGATCGGAGCATCTTCGCCGCTGACGATGGGCGTGCCCGCCTCAACGCCCTTCGGCGCAATGATGTAGCGACGCTCGCCGTCGGCGTACTTGATGAGCGCCAGGTGCGCACTGCGGTTCGGATCGTACTCAAGCCGCTCGACAACGCCGGGAACCCCGTCCTTGTCGCGCTTGAAGTCAACGATGCGATACCGCTGCTTGTGCCCGCCGCCGTGGTGGCGAACCGTAATGCGACCGTTGTTGTTGCGACCGCCAGACTTGGACTTCTTGTCGGTCAGCGCGCTGACCGGCTTGCCCTTGTGGAGGCCCGGCGTCTTAACCGCTACCTGGAAGCGACGACCTGCAGATGTCGGCTTGGATTTATGCAATGACATGATCTTCTACCAGTCCTTCTACGCCAGCTCGGCGCCCATGAAGTCCAGCTCGCTGTCCGGAGACAGACGAACGTAGGCTTTCTTCCAATCGTTGCGGCGACCCATCGTCGAGCCAAAGCGTTTGGTCTTACCCTTTACCTTGACGACGGTGACGTCTTCGACCTTAACTTCGAACAGAAGCTCGACGGCCTCACGAATCTCGGCTTTCGAAGCGTCGACCCGAACTTTGAAAACAACCTGGTTGTTTTCGGCGGCGATGTGCGCCTTCTCGGACAAATGCGGTCCGCGAATGACGGTCATCAGCCTTTCCTGGCGTGCTGCACTGCTCATGACAGACGCTC
>CAZFVT010000419.1:1614-3506 GCA_964522355.1 uncultured Woeseiaceae bacterium
CGCCGGCAGGGTGATCAACACCTTTTCGAAGCGCATCAGGACGACCGGGTCGATCGACGCCGCATCGCAGATACCAACGTTTTTCAGGTTGCGCGCCGACAGGAACACGTTCTCATCGAACGCTTCGTTCACAATCAGCACATTGTCGAGGTCATGCTTCTTAAGGAGCTGCGCAAGCTCTTTGGTCTTGGGCGCCTTCATCTCCAGGGACTCAACAACCACGAGTCGTTCCTGGCGAATCAGCTCCGAGAACACCGACCGAAGGGCACCGCGGTACATCTTGCGATTGACCTTCTGGCTGTGATTGCGCGGGCTCGCTGCAAACGCGCGACCGCCGCCCACCCAGATCGGGCTGCGAATTGTGCCGGCACGAGCACGACCGGTGCCCTTCTGCCGCCACGGTTTGGTACCACCACCGCGAACGGCAGATCGGTTTTTCTGAGCCTTCGTTCCTGCACGCCCGCCAGCGAGAAACGCGGTGACGACCTGGTGCACGAGAGGCTCGTTAAAGTCTGCGCCGAAGGCGCTGTCGGCCACGTCGACCGAACCACTGCCCTGCATCTTCAGCTTCATGATTCAGCTCCCTGGCTGCGCGCTTTCACGGCCGGACGGACGATGACGCTGCCGCCCTTGTGACCCGGAACGGCTCCGCGGATCAGCAGTAGGTTGCGATCTTCGTCAACGCGAACCACTTCGAGGTTCTGCGCGGTGCGACGCACGTTGCCCATGTGTCCGGACATCTTCTTGCCCTTGAACACGCGGCCCGGCGTCTGGTTCTGACCGATGGAACCGGGAGCGCGGTGCGCCAGCGAGTTGCCGTGGGTCGCGTCCTGGGTACGGAAGTTGTGGCGCTTGACCGTGCCCGCGAAACCCTTACCGATCGTCGTGCCAGTAACGTCGACCTTTTGCCCCTCGGCAAATACGTCGACCTTGATTTCGTTGCCGGCCTCGAAGTCGTCGCCTTCGCCGTCTGCGAGGCGGAACTCGGTCATCAGATCGCCGGCCTCGACCTTCGCCTTGGCGAAATGGCCGGCCTGCGGCTTGGTCACACGGGAAGGCTTACGGCTTCCAGTGGTTACCTGAAGCGCACGATAGCCGTCGGTTTCCTCAGTTTTTACCTGGGTAATCCGGTTCGGCTGCGCCTCAATGACGGTTACGGGGATTGATGCCCCGTCTTCCGTGAAGACACGAGTCATGCCGCGCTTGCGGCCAACTAGACCAATCGTCATCTCTCAAAACCTCGCACCGACTTCGATTGGCCGGCGCATCCAATTAACGGTTTGTTTTCAAATATGTTTTCTTGGCTTCGACTACGGTTGGCCGAAGTTGCTGTTCTTGTTTCGTCGTTTCTTCGCCGTCATTTAGACACGCGAAAGGGCCAGCCATCGTCTTCAGCGCTTAAAGCGCCTTGACTCTTGGAGCTGACCCCAATCCGGTAACACCGGTTCCCGGGATTTGCCGAGTACGCCTCTTAGCATCTGGAGGCGACCTGGGTAAGTGCCGCTAAGGTTCTAACCTTTCTGACACTTTTCAGAACTTGGCCGACTCCCGGCCCGGCCTAGTTCTGTCGAGCCCGCCATTATACCCACCGTTTGACAGGTAGCAAGCGGTTTGTGATCAAATGCTTCGCGCCTGATTCAGACCGTCCGCGGCCCGAAAAAGGACTGAAAAATCAGGATCTTGACTTAGTTCAGCTTGATCTGAACATCAACGCCCGCAGGCAACTCGAGCTTCATCAGAGCGTCCACGGTCTTGTCCGTGGGGTCCATGATGTCCATCAGTCGCTTGTGAGTGCGGATTTCGTACTGGTCGCGAGCGTCCTTGTTAACGTGCGGTGAGATCAGCACGGTAAAGCGCTCTTTCTTCATCGGCAGCGGGATCGGGCCTTTGAC
>CAZFVT010000420.1:0-3501 GCA_964522355.1 uncultured Woeseiaceae bacterium
ACGGCATCATGAGTCATCTCGACTGGGTGTCGAATATCGGCTACCAGTACCTGCACTTTCACTACAACCCCGCGCATATGATCGCGGCGTCGCTGTTCTTCGCAACGACCCTCGCGCTGGCGATGCACGGCGGTGCGATTCTGTCCGCGACGAATCCAAAGAAAGGCGAGACGGTTCGCTCCGCGGAGCACGAGAACAGCTTTTTCCGGGACACGATCCTCTACTCGGTGGGCTCGCTCGGCATCCACCGTCTCGGGTTCTTCCTGGCGCTAGGCGCGGTTTTCTGGGCCGCCGTTTGTATCGTTATCAGCGGGCCGTTCTGGACACGGGGCTGGCCTGAGTGGTGGAACTGGTGGCTGTCGCTGCCGATATGGGGAGGAAGCGTCTAATGGCTACCTACCAAAACTTTTTTAACAGGGTACAGGTCCACGGCGAGACTGATCCGGGCGTTCCGCTGCCAAAGGGTATCTGGGAACGTTCGTTCAAGCCGTACTTTTCCCGTTTCCTGGGTCGTATCGGCGAGGCACAGGTTGGACCGAGCTACCTTGGCACGATGGGACTGGCCTCGATCCTCTTCGGCGTGATCGCCTTCGAGATCATCGGGCTGAACATGTGGGCGTCGGTGGGCTGGGATCCAAAGGAGTTTATTCGCCAGCTTCCGTGGCTGTCGCTGGATCCGCCGGGCCCGGAGTGGGGTCTGAGCATTCCGCCGCTGAACGAGGGCGGCTGGTTTATCTTTGCCGGCTTCTTCTTCCTCCTGTCAGTCCTGCTCTGGTGGGCCCGGATGTACATTCGGGCACGAGCGCTGGGAATGGGGACCCACGTTGCCTGGGCATTTGCCTCGGCCATCTGGCTGTTCCTGGTACTCGGTCTTTTCCGTCCGCTCCTGATGGGTAGCTGGAACGAAGCCGTACCCTACGGATTCTTCCCGCATCTCGACTGGACGACGGCATTCTCGCTGCGTTACGGGAACCTGTTCTACAACCCCTTCCATATGCTTTCGATCACCTTCCTCTACGGATCGGTGCTTCTGTTTGCCATGCACGCCGCGACCATTCTCGCGACAGGACGCTACGGCGCGCACAGGGAGATTGAACAGATTGTCGATCGAGGCACGGCGGCTGAACGCGGCGCGCTCTTCTGGCGATGGACGATCGGCTTCAATGCGACGATCGAATCGATTCACCGCTGGGCCTGGTGGTTCGCCGTGCTGACGACACTGACGGGCGGTATCGGTATCCTCCTGACCGGTACGGTGGTCGATAACTGGTATCTCTGGGGTATCGAGCACAACCTGGTTCCAACTTATCCAGCGGTCTACCCTGAAGTGGTTGACCCGGCGTCGATGTGAGGAGAAACGACATGCAGACTACAAGTAAGTTCTTGACCTGCCTTCTCACGCTGATGGCCGTCGTACTGGTCGGCTGTGAGAGGCCGCCGGTAGATTCGACGCAGCTGGGTTATCGCGGCACCGGCATGATTGACGTGCAGAACCCGCGGGCAGACATGGGCGAGATGGAATTCCCGGCCGCCTTGCCGGCGGCATCCTCGGATGGCCCCAAGGCCGGGGAGATCTATCAAAACGTCCAGGTGCTTGGTGACCTGTCAGTAGCGGAATTCACGCGGCTGATGACCACGATCACTGCGTGGGTGTCGCCGGAAGAAGGCTGTAACTACTGCCATAATCCCGCCAACCTCGCGAGCGACGATGTCTACACGAAGGTCGTATCGCGCCGCATGATCCAGATGACGCAGAACATCAATGCGGAATGGAGCGATCACGTTGGTGGTGCCGGCGTTAACTGCTACACCTGCCATCGCGGCAACAATGTGCCGGAGTACATCTGGTTCGCGCAGAAGGACGATCCCAGCTACTTCATTGGATGGCGTAACGGCCAGAATCGACCTGGCACTGACGTGGGCTACACGTCTATGCCGGTGGATCCGTTCTCGGATTATCTGACGGAGCAGGAGACGGCCTCGGTGCGCGTTGCATCGTCAATGCCCTTCCCGGGTGACGGCGAGGCTGCGTCGATCGCCGATGCGGAGTCCACCTACGCGATGATGCTCAACTGGTCGCAGGCGCTGGATGTGAACTGCGCCTACTGCCACAACACGGCGTCTTACCAGGACTGGAGCATCAGTACGCCACAACGCGTGACGGCATGGCATGGCCTGCAGATGGTGCGGGCGCTCAACGCGGATTACCTGATCCCGCTGGGTCCTGAGTATCCGGACAACCGTCTTGGTGCTCACGGTGATGCGCCGAAAGCGTACTGCGCGACCTGTCACCAGGGCCAGAAGAAGCCCTTAAACGGCGCTGATGCGGTATCGGCCTATCCATCGCTGGCAGGCCAATAGCACTGCGCTGACGCTTTCAAGCGCTTAGCAAGGAAAACGGCCCCGTCCAGGGGCCGTTTTTTTTGGCTCGTTTTCTCGCTGGCGTTTCCGGGGTCAGGTTAGCCACGTACACTCGGATTAGGTTCGTTTTTTTTCGGAGACTTCTATGATCGTATTGCATCATCTCGAGAACTCTCGGTCCCAGAGAATTCTCTGGCTGCTGGAAGAGCTCGGTGTCGACTATGAAGTAAAGCGGTATGAGCGCGACCCGGCCACAAGCCTTGCGCCCGCGTCCCTCAAGGCCATACATCCGCTGGGCAAGTCCCCGGTGATCACAGACGGCGAGGTCGTCGTTGCCGAATCCGGTGCCATCGTCGAGTACCTTGTGGACAAGTTCGATGACGGTCGCCTGAGGCCCGCTCCGGGCGCGTCGGAGGCGCTAGCCTATCGATATTGGATGCACTACGCAGAAGGTACCTTCATGCCTCTTATGATCGTGTCGTTAATCATGGGACGCATAGAGTCGGCGCCACTGCCGTTTTTCATCAAGCCCGTGGCGAAGGGGATTGTCGCGAAGGTCCGCGGCGGTTACCTGGACGCAAACGTAACTTCCAACCTCGATTTCATGGAGGCGAGTCTTGCGGAGACCGGGTGGTTTGTCGGCAATTCGCTGACGGCTGCTGATGTGCAAATGAGTTTCGCGGTCGAGGCCGCAGAGGTGCGGACGAATCTGGCCGACGACTATCCGAATCTCAATGCGTTTTTGGAAATAATACGTGCCCGGCCCGGGTATGCCGCAGCGCTCGAAAAAGGTGGCCCTTACCAGCTGATGGGTTCGAACTGACGGCCCAAATCATAAAGCGGCAGACGTTCGCATAAAAAAAAGCGAGCTCCGCAGAGCTCGCTTTTTTTGACTGTGCCCGTGTTACGAGCGAGAACCGGTTCCTAGAGCGGAACGATGTTCTCTGCCTGCGGACCTTTCTTGCCTTCAGTGATCGTGAACTGGACCTTCTGGCCTTCGGTCAGCGACTTGAAGCCTTCTGCCTGAATGGCGCTGAAGTGAGCAAACACATCAGGTCCTGATTCTTGTTCGATAAAGCCAAAGCCCTTGGCATCGTTAAACCATTTTACGGTGCCGGTGGTGGTCGACATCTTTCTAAT
>CAZFVT010000421.1:0-3485 GCA_964522355.1 uncultured Woeseiaceae bacterium
AATGCAGGAGAACGTGCTGCCAACGCCAGGCTCGCTGTCAATGAGAAGATCCGCGTCGTGCCGGTTGAGCGCATACTTGACGATGGCCAGTCCCAGGCCCACGCCACCCTCGGCGCGCGACCGGCCCTTGTCGACGCGAAAGAATCGTTCAGTCAGACGCGGCAGATGCTCCGGAGCAATGCCCTCGCCGGTATCCGCAACGACCAGCGCAGCACCCTCACCCTCGTCGGCCCAGGAAACGGTCACGCGGCCGTCGCTTTCCGTGTGCCGAATCGCGTTCGTTACGAGGTTGGTCACGATGGACTCGACTTCGCCGACACTGCCGCGAATCCAGGCTGTTGAGCGAATATCCACCTCGAGAATCGGACCGCCTTTTTCGGGCTTCAGCGAACTCACAACCCGCTCGAGGAGTGCCGGCATGTCGACGTCTGCTTCGCGGCTTGCCGATCCCGACGATTCCAGCTGCGAAAGCTCGATCAGCTCTGACACGATGTTCGTCATGCGACGCGATTGGCCACGCATTTGCTCCAGCGGGCGCTGCCATTCGTCGGGCACCGCAGGGTCTCCAGCCAGCGCATCAAGGTAGCCGCTGATCACCGTCAGCGGCGAGCGCAGTTCGTGCGAAGCGTTCGCCACAAAATCTCGCCGCATCTTGTTCAAACGAACCCGCTCGGTGACGTCACGAATCAGCAGAAGCCGCTGATTCTCGCCATAAGGCACGATTCGGCAGTATAGCCAGTCGCCATCGCGCAGCGGCGACGCGATCTCGATGCCCTCATTGTAGTCTTCATCACCCAGGTATTTGCTGAACGCCGGGTCGCGCAGAATGTTGTCAACCCGCTGCCCCCGATCGAGCCGGGGATCGAAACCGACAAGCACCTGAGCGGCGGGATTGCACAGCTTCACCTCGAACCGGTCATCGAGAATGATCGCGCCATCGGGCATCGCATTGGTCGATTTGCGTACTTCCTTGAGGAGGCGTCGATAGCGTTTCTTGTGCTTCAGGCTGCGGGCGCGCAGGCGGTCGAAGCGCCCAAAGGCCTGCGACCAGAACTCGCTGCCGTAGCGCACCGCGTCAAAATCGCCGTCGCGCAGCGCGCGCTCGAATATCAGCATTTGCCGCAGCTGCCAGACGAGCGCAATCAGCGCGGCAACCAGCATGCCCAAGGCAACTTTCTCGTAGTACCAGCCGACCAACGCACCCAGCGCCAGAAGCGTAAAGATGCCGGTTAGCAGCTTTTGGCGCGCGTCGGGCACTAACTGCCCTTGACGGAGAAGCGATATCCGGCGCCGCGTACCGTTTGAATGTAGTCGTCTGCGCCGCAGGGCGACAAGGCCTTGCGCAGTCGCCGCACGTGGACGTCTACCGTCCGCTCTTCGACGTAGACATTCGCGCCCCAGACGCGATCGAGCAGCTGAGTCCGGCTGTAGACCCGATCGGCGTGCGACATCAGGAACTTGAGGAGGCGATACTCCGTCGGTCCAAGCTGAATACCGGCACCTTCAGCGCTCACCCGGTGGCCGGCCGGATCCAGCTCGAGAATGCCGGCCCGAATGACGTCGGCGCCCGAGGACTTGCTGCGCCGAAGCACCGCCTGGATTCGCGCGACGAGCTCCTTGGGGGAAAAAGGCTTGGTCACGTAGTCATCGGCACCGCCTTCGAGACCGGACACCTTGTCATATTCATCCGCCCGCGCGGTCAACATGATGACGGCCAGGTCCTCGTGCTCATTGTCCCGCTTGAGCATGCGGGTCAATTCCAGCCCGCTCATGTCCGGCAACATCCAGTCGACGAGCGCGAGGTCGGGCCGTTCGTCGGCGAGCAACTCTCGGGCCTGGCGACAATCCTCCGCTTCGACGGTGTCGTATCCGCCCCGTGCAAGGTGAAAGGCGATCACCTCCCGGATCGGCGCTTCATCCTCGATAATCAGTATCTTATTGGCTGCCATGGCTGTGCCTCGCAAGTCTGCGGTGCGCCGGGGGTCGGCGCGGTGGCTCGCATTAGATCAGTACAAGTTTACAGTTCTGTTAAGGGCTTCACCGGGGTTTTTTGCCCGTTTCCAGCGGTTTACTGACGGGTTTCTGAGCGTCTGAACGAGTTTTAGCGCTGCGGTATGGCAGCGACCGTCTGGCGTAGGTAACCGGGCTCGAGGTCCGCCGGGTCAATCTCGAGCCCTGCATCGAGCGCCCGTCGCCCGGCGTCCAGCAGGAACAAAGCGTCAGGCTCGTTTTCCGGCAGCACCGGGCTTTTCGCGGGGAGTTGCTCCAGGAGCGCTGGATGTTTCGACCAGGCGCCGCCGGCGAGCGGCATCGGGCTCAACGCTGCCAGATCCTCAGCGGGTATAAGGCGCGTCTCGCCCAGTGCTTCGGCATACCCTTCGTCACTTCGCCGAAACTCGGCGCAATAGACCTCAGCCATTCGTGCATCCTGGACGATGCGCACGTCCGTCACGCTGTGACGGGCGATTACGGCCTCGGCGACTGCTGCCAGTGACGAGACCGCCACGATCGGCAGGCCGGCCGCAAATGCGATGCCCTGCGCAACCGACGCACCGATCCGCATGCCGATGAACGAGCCGGGCCCGTTGCCGAGCACAACGGCATTAAGTTCCCCGGGCGTCAGCCCGGCGCTCGTAAACTGCCGCCGAATCATCGGTATGAGCTCACGCGTATGCGATCGAGCCTCGATCCGGTGCTCGTTAAAGACGCGGCCGGCACTCGCAACGGCGACAGAGCAGGCGTCCGAGCTGGTCTCGATAGCCAGCAGATTCATGCGCTGCGCTTCTCGGCGCGTGACAGCAATCGCTGATGACGAGACAGGAATGACGACACCTGGGTAAGGGAATCCGTCGACGGCATGGGCTTAAGCGACGACAGGAACAGCCTGCCATAGGCCTTGCCGGTAACGCGCGGATCGCACAGAACAACCACGCCAAAGTCATTGGCATCGCGAAGCAGCCTGCCCGCGCCCTGCTTCAGGGCAAGTGCCGCCAGTGGCAGCTGATGATCCATAAAGCCGTTGCCACCTTGCCGCCGAATGTACTCAAGCCTGGCCATCATCATAGGATCGGCCGGCGACGCAAACGGCAGCTTGTCGATGGCTACGACGGTCAACGCATGACCACGGACATCCACGCCCTCCCAGAAGCTTCCGGTTCCCAGCAGCACCGCATTGCCCGCTTCGCGAAAGCGCCGCAGCAAATCATCGCGTGGTGCATCGCCCTGCACCAGGAGCGGCCGTCCGGACAGCCGGCGGCGATCGTTAACGAGCAGCTTGCGCGCCGCGTTCAACGCCCGGTGACTGGTAAACAGGCAAAACATGCCGCCGTCCGTGAAATCCAGCAGCGGCAACGACGCGTCGAGCATGCGCGCCGTGTGCGACGAATCCGATGGCCCGGGCAGGTCGGGCGGCAGGTACAGGAGTCCGCGATCTGCGACGTCGTAGGGACTTGGGAATACGATCGCGCGGGCATCCGCGAGACCCA
>CAZFVT010000422.1:0-3475 GCA_964522355.1 uncultured Woeseiaceae bacterium
CGAGTTTCGCTGCGAGACCCTGGTGCTGGCTGCCGGCTCCTGGTGCGGCCCGGTTGGAAGAATGCTCGGCCTCGACATTCCAATAAAGCCCATTCGAGGCCAGATGTGGTCGACGGCGGCGCTGCCGCCGAGCGTCTTCCACACGCTCTCGTCAGCCGAGTCGAGCCTGGCCTGGCAAAAAGACAATGGCGGGGACGAATCAACCCCACCGAATCTGACCCACAAACGCGGCCAGCGAACGACGCGCCACCTCTACGGTCGCCAGCGGCGCAACGGCGAGATCATATTTGGTGGCGATCGGGAAGATCTCGGCTACAACACGACGCCGGCGGCGGATGGCATCGAAGTGAATCGCGGCCAGGCAACAGAGGTCATCCCGATGCTTGCGAAACACGCGATCGTCAAGACCTGGGCCGGCCTGATGCCGTTTTCTGTCGACGGTTCGCCCATCATCGGCAAAATTCCGCAGCGCGATAATCTCTTCATTGTGAGCGGGCTGGCCTCTTCGGGCTTCGGCCGTGGACCGATGGCAGGCCGGCTGGCAGCCGAGTTCATTCACACGGGCCACATGCCGCACGTGCTTGGTGAGTCGGATCCTGCGCGCTGCGTGACGGAGGTTTGAGGTTGGCGAAGGCTTCGTCCTTTCGCTTATTGCGGCGACTGCACTGTCGATGGTATCTGAAATAGCGCCAACCGGTGTTGATCACCTGTTCTACGCCTGTGCGAACCTCGAACAGGGCATGGATGAGATCGAAGATCTGCTGGGAGTGCGTCCGGTTGCCGGCGGACGCCATCCGCTCTACGGCACGCACAACGCGCTGCTGTCTTTAGGCGCGGGTACCTACCTGGAGGTCATTGCACGGGATCCTGAATTGCCAGAGCCTGCTACGGGGTTTTTAGTTGACCTTGGTCCGGACGAACCGTCCCGGCTAATGACCTGGATCTATCGGGTTCCGGATATCGACAATGCGAAGCGGCGCGCCGAGTCCGCCGGGCTGGGCGAAGTGCAGGCGGGCAGTCGGACGAATTCGGATGGCAGTGAGGTTCGTTGGCAGCTGACTGATCCCTACGCGTTACCGATGGGTGGGGTTATTCCCTTCTTGATCAATTGGGGGCAGACCGTTCATCCGTCGCTGGTGTTTCCGGAGGGTGGGGAATTTCGGCGGCTTGTCGTCAGGCATTTTGACGTGGAGGAGGTTCGTCAGAAGTTGGCGGTGATCGGGGCTGGGGTTGAGGTTGAGTTGGGTGAGAGGGCGGAGGTCATGGCTGAAATTGAGACGGCAATGGGGGTGGTTACGATTAGCTGAGGGTGGTCCTGTCTTGCTGACAGACAGACAGACAGGCAGAGCCGAGTCGAGTGCCAGAGACAAGAACGCCCGCGTGGCGTTGATCGGCTTTGTGGAAGGTGGAGAGAAGGGGAATGATTGAACGACAGCTTCGCTGTCTCGCCTGCGGCGTCTGTCGATCGGCTTCACCGATCTCGGTGCGAATCGGCTAGGGCCGATTGTTTCGATCAGTAGGGCTCTGACCAAAAGGACCGGACTGCTGGCTTCGATCCGGCTTCCCCTTCGGGGCGCGCTTCGCGCGTCCAAAATGCTTGCGCATTTTGTCGAACGCGAACCTCTTCCGCCAAAGGGAGTGCCAGATACCAAAAACGCCCGGGTGGCTTTGATTGGCTTGGTCGAAGTCAGAGAGAAGGGGAATGACTCGAATCGGCTAGGGCCGATTCTCGCCCCCTTCGGGGGCGCCTCCGGCGTCCAAAATGCTCTCGCATTTTGTCGAACGTGAACCTCTTCCGCCAAAGGGAGTGCCAGATACCAAAAACGCCCGCTGGAAGCGGGCGTTTTTGGTATCTGGCACTCCCTAGGGGAATCGAACCCCTGTTTCCGCCGTGAGAGGGCGGCGTCCTGGACCGCTAGACGAAGGGAGCGGAGTTTTCGAAGCGGGCTCTGCCTCGGCCGCGAGGGGCTGGTATTATACGGCCGCTAATTCATTCCTCAAGCGGGAAATCCCTTGAAAAAAAGCGGGACCGAGAACCCCGACAAGCCACGCATCATCGCTCGGCCCGAGCACAACGTTTCCCGGGCCAACATCTCGAAAAATGCCCTCAAGGTGCTTTATCGCCTCAACAAGGCGGGCTACCAGGCGTTTCTCGTGGGCGGCTGTGTGCGCGATGCCCTGCTCGAACTCAATCCCAAGGACTTCGACGTTGCGACTGATGCGCACCCGGACGAAGTCAAGGCGCTGTTCGGCAACTGCCGTCTGATCGGTCGCCGCTTTCGCCTGGCTCACGTTCGCTTCGGTCGTGAAATTATCGAAGTGGCGACGTTTCGCGCCACGTCTGAAAGCCCGGGTGATGACGCGGACGCCGTGCTCGACACCGAAGGGCGGATTCTCAGGGACAACGTTTACGGCAGCATCGACAGCGATGTCTGGCGGCGCGACTTCACCTGCAACGCGCTTTACTACGATATCTCGGACTACTCGATCTGGGACTATGCCGGCGGCGTTGACGACATCCGGAAGAAACGGATTGTCTTCATCGGTGATCCGGTCACTCGCCTTCGCGAAGACCCGGTGCGCATGCTTCGCGCGGTGCGTTTTGCGGCGAAACTTGGCTTTACGATCGACAATGCGGTCAGCAAGGCGATGCACGAACATGCGGGCCTCATTAGTAATGTCCCGCCGGCGCGCCTGTTCGACGAGTTCACCAAGATGTTCCAGGGCGGTCACGCGCAGCGCACCTTCGAATTGCTCTGGGAGTACCGGCTTTTCGATCAACTGTTTCCGGAAACCAGCGAAGTGCTGGCCGAGGATGAAAAGTTCGGCGAATTCGTGCGTCTCGCCCTGCTGAGCACGGACCGGCGGGTCAGCGAGGACAAACCCATTACGCCCATGTTCCTCCTCGGCGTGCTGTTCTGGGGTCCGGTTCGGGACGCGGCAACTCGCCGTCTTGAACGGGAGAAAATGTCGGAGTCTCAGGCCTTGGCGCTTGCCGCCTACGAGCTCACCGGCCTGCACCAGTCGCGCATCTCGATCCCCAAAAGATTCTCGGCGCCGATGCGGGACATGCTCGCGCTGCAACCGCGATTCGAACGCAAGCGAGGCAAGCGGGCCATGAACCTGCTTAACAACCGCCGGTTCCGGGCGGCCTATGACTTCATGATGCTTCGGGCCGAGATCGGTGACGTACCGCAGGAAACCGCGGAGTTCTGGACCGAAGTCCAGACGCTGAGCGAGGAAGAGCGCGGTGAGCGTTTCGGCGTGGGTACTCGTGGCGGCCGAGAGGGCACAGCAGCGCCGAGAAAACGTCGCCGGAGACGACGCAAGAGCCGGGCATCAACGGGGCAATGACGGGCGGCGCGTTTCGCTGGACACCGGCGTACATCGGCCTCGGCAGCAACCTTGATTCACCGCGACGGCAGATCGACACCGTATTGGCCGCGCTGAAACGGCTGCCGCAAACGCGCCTGAT
>CAZFVT010000423.1:0-3469 GCA_964522355.1 uncultured Woeseiaceae bacterium
GAGTCCAGCTTAAGCCCGCGCCTGAAAACAGCCCGTCAAACTGTGCGCCGACGTTCCATTCACCGTCGGTCAGCTGGCGGGCGGTGCCGGACGAAGCCGGAACGACAAACAGGTGCGAGAAGCCCGGGTCGGTATAGCCCACACGGTCCTGGCGATAGTGCAGCCGGTCGAGCACCGTCGGCGGCTTGGTCCAGCTCGCGCCTTCCGGGGGCGATGGCATATCGATTTGCCAGCCGCCTTTCGCCGGCACGATCGCAACGAAGGCAATGCTCTCACCGTCCGGCGACCACTGCGGCGAGGATGGCGTAACCGTTACGCGCGTGACCTGGGAGACCGCGCCGCTCGCATCCATCCAACGGACGAAAAGCTGCGGCTTCTTATTGCCATCGGCAGCAATAAACAGAATCCGGTCTCCGCTGGGGGACCAGCGCGCGTTGCCACCCTTGATCAGGAATCGGTTGCGGGAGCCGTCCGCGTCCATGATCCATAGGGACGAGTCCCAGCGGTCATTCATTTTGTCCACGCTGCGACGGGTATAGATGATCTGCCGCCCGTCCGGGGATATCTGCGGATCCTGGACCTGCTCGAACTCCAGGTAGTCGGCAACCGAAAGGCGATCGTCGGCCTCGTGATTGTCGGCAAGTACGGTCAGACCGGGAACGGTCAAGCAAACAAGTGCGAGCGCAAAGCGCAGCATGTCGGGCATGGTGTTTCCCCCACGAGAACAAGATGTGTGCGTCGTCGACAGTTGGCTTCGATGAGCCACTTCTTCTTGGACGGATGCCAGTTTGGCGTGGGGCAGATGATAACCGATCCCCCGGCCGCAGCGGCCGGGGTTGGCGTTTTCGCGCCGGTTGGTGCGGGGTGGCTCTGGCCTGCCGTTGGCCGGGGGGGGACTTAGTCGGCGGGCTGCCCGGCGAGATCTGTCGTCCGGGCTTCGAGCCTGCTGCGGTTGGTGACCATGCGATCGTGCAGTTTCGTAATCATGCGGCTGCCGGTCTTCTCGAAAGCGAAGGGCAAGACGGCATGTACGAGACAGCAGAATGCGGCGGCGAATAGCGTAACGCTAAAGGACAAGGCCATACCGAAGTGTTGCCAGTAGGTCTCGCCGACACTGGCCGGGTGTTCGGTGAACAAACGGTCGATTCGCATGCTGTCTCGCCTCCTTGTGGATGGCCTAAAGATGACACGCCTCATCGGTGAATTTGTTGCGATTTGTGCTAAGTTATTCACTTTTATGTGAACATTTGTTTCGCCAAAGGACGCTTGAGGCAATGAACGACAAGGATTTGGAGATCCTCCGCTGGCTGCAGAAGGACAGTTCCCTGTCCATGGACGAGCTGGCAGAGCGGGTTGCCCTGTCCAAGACCGCCGTCTGGCGGCGGGTTCGGAAGCTCGAAGAAGACAAAGTCATCAAACAGCGGACGGCGCTGATCGATGAAAAAGCGGTCGGGTTCGGGGTTACCGTCTTCGCAATCATCCGCACCAATCAGCACAGCGATGCCTGGGCTGCCCGGTTTTCGGCGGCGGTCTTAAGCATTCCTGAGATCGTTGAGGTGTATCGCGCCAGCGGTGACATCGACTACATCATGCGCATCGTGGCCCACGACATGGACCACTACGACCGGGTCTATCGACAGCTTATTCAGAGATGCGAGTTCTCGGACGTGAGCTCGACGTTCGTCATGGAGACGATCAAACAGATTCGAGCGCTGCCGATCTGATCGGAAGAGTGGTTGCGTTTTGCTGCCGTGGCCCTAACCGCGTGCCTTGGCCGCAATCTCGACCGCCTCGGCGGCGAGCCGGGTAATCGCGGCAAAATCGCCGGCGGCGATCCTGTCGGCCGGCGTCAACCAGCTACCGCCGCAGGCGAGAACGGCGGGAACGGAGAGAAACTCCGGCAGGTTCCCCGGGCTGACGCCGCCGGTGGGCATAAACCGCATCTCGCGAAACACGCTCGACAACGCTTTCAGCATCGGCACGCCACCCGCGATCGAGGCGGGAAAGAACTTCACGTTTCTCAAGCCGAGGTTATAGGCCCGCTGCACCTCGCTGGGGGTCATGACGCCCGGGTAGATAGGTACTTTGTGCTCTTCGGCGACGGCCACCACGTCCTCTGAGAGGCCGGGCGACACAATGAACTTTGCGCCATTCTCAATAGCGGCCCGGGCCTGCTCGACGGAAAGTACGGTGCCGGCACCTGCGATCATCTCCGGTACGCTATCGGCCACAGCGCTCAGGCACTCCAGCGCGGCGTCCGTGCGGAACACAACCTCGGCCACTTTGAGTCCGCCGGCAGCCAGCGCCCGGGACAGCTCCACGGCAACCTGCGGATCGTCTGCCTGTACGAGAGGGACAACCGGGGTGCTTTCAAGTAACTCGTCAATCGTCATGGTCTGCTGTCAGTTCCTGTTGTCATGCGCACCTCGATGGGCGCGGCGGCAGGATACTACTACATGCCTGTCGACAAGTGGTCAGACCAATACCGGTCCGGACAGGACGCCAGTAGCGGGTGCATCCCGGAGTTCGTTCTTCCTGGCATCGTAAAAGTGCAGATGCGGGGTCGTGTCGCAGTCATAAAAGACCCGTCCGCAGGGAACGGTGATCTTCTGCAGCTCGCCCCGGTCGGAGAGGCGATCCAGAATCTGGCCCACCCGCGACTCGGTCAGCGCGTAGCCATTCAGGTTCAACAGGCATAGCGCCTCGTTCAGAGTGTAGTGAATGCCTTCCCGCGATCGGAGCAGTGAGGCGACAATCTCTTCGTCTCGGTGGTGCCGGATCAACGCCTGATGCCCGCGGGTGCCCGGCCCGGCCGCAGCCACATCCGCGCCTCGGCGCCGGCGCGAAGCACCCTGCTCAAGGGCCAGATCCAGCGCGGCCTTTTGCATCGCGAGTTTCCGAATAAACGCCTTGCTGCAGTACAGGTCGCGGCGCTCCGTAGCGGCCCATAGCGATGGATGGGCTTCCAGCAGCCGACCGATGCGGATGCCTTCCCAGCGCAGCACGGCCCTGCGGCTGCAGGTATCTGTCGCAACCAGCGACCATCGACCTGCCGCGGATTTCAGCATGCGGATGCGATACCGCTGACCGTCATGCCGTTTCGCATCGCCGGCTATTACGGTGCCCGCAGGCGCCGGCTGGGCAGGGGAGCTTTCTGGATTGCCGTCCTTCATAGCCTGAACAAGCCTTAAATGATAATGATTCTTATTTGCATGATAACGATCAGACGGCAGCTTTCAAGGCCTGCGGCCGACGTTTTCCCGGTTCAGCCCGAAGAAACTGGCATTCCGTCACAGTTGGCGGCCGCTGCCGGCCGCTCTGCGGATAATCCGTATTCAAATGGGGTTGGCTGAATGGTCACTATTGCCCTATCGAGCCCCTGCCGCTGACTCAGCAGACCTGAACCCGAAATCAAAAGGACACTGGCGCAATGACTACGAACACGTCTGTAACGACCAACGGGTCGTCG
>CAZFVT010000424.1:0-3441 GCA_964522355.1 uncultured Woeseiaceae bacterium
CCTCCGGCCCCTGCCTCCCGAAGACAGTGCTCTACCAGGCTGAGCTACACCCCGAATAAGACGGTTGCTATGAGCGCCGTTTAACTGCGAAGTCAGCCAGTGCAACCATGGCTTCTTTGTAATCCGAGTCGGGAATATCGGAAAGGGCTGCGATGGCGTCATCGGCAGCCGATCTGGCGCGCGCCGCAGTGTACTGTAGCGCCCCGGTCGATTCAATGACCGCCCGGATGTCATCGAGGCGGTCCAGATCGCCGGTTTCTATCGCCGCGCGAATCATCTCCGACTCCGCTGCGGTGCCCTCGCGTAACGCGTAAATCAGCGGCAGGGTCGGCTTTCCTTCGGCAAGGTCGTCGCCGAGATTCTTGCCGAGCTCCTCGGCTGAGGCGTCATAATCCAGGGCATCGTCGATGAGCTGGAAGGCGGTCCCGAGCGCACGCCCGTAGGCGACCATTGCCCCCTCGTCCGCGGGATCACGATTGGCCAGCACGGCGGCAATCTGGGCGCCGGCTTCGAAAAGTCGTGCCGTCTTGCGGTAGATCACCGTCTGATAGCTTTCCTCGGTGACGTCGGGGTCCCGAATGTTCATCAGCTGCAGGACTTCACCGGCGGCGATCGTGTTCGTCGCGTCCGCGAGTATGCGCATGATCGGCATGCTGTCGACGTCCACCATCATCTGGAAGGCGCGGGAGTAGAGGAAGTCGCCAACCAGAACACTGGCCTGGTTGCCGAATACGGTGTTGGCCGTGTCTTTGCCACGCCGCCTTTCCGAGTGATCAACCACGTCGTCATGCAGAAGGGTCGCCGTGTGAATGAATTCCACGATGGCCGCGGCGTTCACGTGGAGCGAGCCGGAGTAGCCGAGCGCCCTTGCCGCCAGCAGGACGATCAGCGGGCGCAGCCGTTTGCCACCGCTGGTCACGATGTGCTCTGCCACCTGGGAGACGAGCAGGACGTCGCTAGCCAGCGACTCGCTGATCAGCTTGTCGACGGCCTCCATGTCGGGTTTTCCAAGGTCTTTAACGCCCTGGAAGGTCATCGATTCGGGCAGATTTTCGGCGGGTCTCATAATGCCGCGATAATGCCTGAAACGGTGGGTATTGGCGAGTCGCGCGGGCACTTTGAGGCCATTTTTTGCGCTCTTTAAGCCATTGAATTGCGGTAAAAAAGTTTTGATGTCGAGATTGACCCTGAGCGGCCGAATCTATAGAATTCCGGCTCTTTTGCGATGGCCAACCCTCGCGCGCAACCGTGCCGCGTCATTGGGGTCTGCAAAATTCACTTTATTCTCAGCGGCTTAGGTGCGTGCCTCGGCTGCAGATTGGAGCGTTAACGATGTACGCAGTGTTTCGGACCGGCGGAAAACAGTACCGGGCCAGCGAAGGTGATCGCCTTCGCATCGAAAAGATCGATGCCGATGAAGGCGCCGATGTCAGTTTTGACGACGTCCTGCTGGTCGGAGAGGGCAGCGACATCAAGGTCGGTTCGCCGACGGTAGAAGGCACGGCAGTAAGCGCCAAGGTCCTGCGTCAGGGCAAGAGCCGCAAGGTTGGCGTCGTGAAGTTCCGCCGCCGTCAAAATTATCTCCGCCAGGGCAGCCATCGGCAGTTCTTCACCGAGATCGAGATCACCTCGATTGGTGCAGGAACCAAGAAGAAAGCTGCGGCACCCAAGGATAGCGAAGCGGAAAAGCCGGCCGCGAAGAAGAAAGCCAGCAAGAAAAAGGTAGCCAAGAAGGCCGCCAAAAAGACGGCGAAGAAAGCGGCTAAGAAGACGGCGAAGAAAACCGCAAAGAAGGCAGCCAAGAAAAAGGCCGCCAAGAAAGAGGACTAGGCGCGCGATTGCGCGTTCGGTCCGTTACCGAATTCGAAAGTACTGAAGGAGCAGCACAATGGCTC
Source organism: uncultured Woeseiaceae bacterium (assembly GCA_964522355.1). Classification (GTDB taxonomy): domain Bacteria; phylum Pseudomonadota; class Gammaproteobacteria; order Steroidobacterales; family Woeseiaceae; genus JBFGFX01. The sequence continues at coordinate 1,896 of CAZFVT010000424.1, forward strand.
ATAAGAAAGCAGGCGGCAGCAGTAAGAACGGTCGCGATTCAGAAAGCAAACGCCTTGGTGTGAAGATGTTCGGCGGGCAGTCCGTGATTGCCGGCAACATCCTTGTTCGCCAACGCGGTACGCGCTATCACGCCGGCACCAATGTGGGCATCGGTCGTGACCACACGCTGTTCGCTAAGGCAGATGGCACGGTCAAGTTTGAGCGCAAGGGCCCGAAGAATCGTCAGTACGTCAGCGTTGTCTGACCGCCCGATTCCTGTCCGGCGCTTCGGTGCCAGTGAAAGCCCTGCCAGTGCAGGGCTTTTTCGTATCTGGGGACGTTAACCCGCGATGAAATTCGTCGACGAAGCAACCATCAAGGTAAAAGCCGGAAACGGCGGCAGCGGCTGCCTGAGCTTTCGGCGCGAGAAGTATGTCGCGAAAGGTGGCCCGGACGGTGGCGATGGCGGCAATGGTGGCGACGTTTACCTGCTGGCATCGGACGCCACCAACACGCTGGCCGACTTCAGCGTTGCGAGGCGTTATAACGCCGGCAACGGGGAGCCCGGCGCCGGCCGCAACAAGACCGGACGCAGCGGCGACGATCGCGAGGTCGTCGTGCCCTGCGGCACGATTGTGTTCGATGTGGATACCGGTGAAACGATCGGCGACCTGGTCAAGGATGGTCAGCGGCTGCGCGTCGCGGCCGGCGGCCGCGGTGGTATGGGTAACACGCGATTCAAGAGCAGCACGAATCGGGCACCCCGGAAGACTACGCCTGGCACGCCCGGCGAGGCGCGACACCTTAAGCTGGAGCTGAAGCTGATTGCTGACGTCGGCCTCGTGGGGCTGCCCAATGCCGGAAAGTCCACACTGATTCGCGCCATGTCAGCCGCAAAGCCGAAGGTGGCAGATTATCCCTTCACGACGCTGCATCCGAACCTCGGCGTCGTAGCCATCGGGCCGTTGCAGAGCTTTGTCATGGCTGACATACCCGGCTTGATCGAGGGGGCAGCAAGCGGGACCGGTCTCGGGATTCGTTTTCTCCGGCACGTCCAGAGAACCCGCTTCCTGCTGCACCTTGTCGACATCGCGCCGCTCGATGAGTCGGCTGACCCGGCCAGCGATTTCAAGGCTATCGAAGCGGAACTCGCGAAGTTCGCCCCGGATCTTGCCGAGAAGCCTCGCTGGCTGGTAATCAACAAGATAGACCTCTTGGCGGAGTCTGACCGCAGTGCACACCGCCAGGAGCTGGTCGACCGGCTTGGCTGGAAAGGACCAGTGCTGGAGATCAGTGCCGCGACCGGGCAGGGCGTCGAAAAGCTTGGGCAGGCAGTTATGCGAGAGCTGGAGATTCTCGACGAACATCAGGAAGACGTCGCCAAGGCGACGGTGGCATCCTCCGATGACTCAAACGCGCCGGGCGCTGACGAAGCCTGAATGAAAAAAGGCCGCTAGTGAGCGGCCTTTTTTTACAGGTCGATTTGCAAATCGACGATTGTTCAGACGGCGGCTCAGGCGAGCGTCCGGACCATCTTGTTCAGTCGGCTCTTGTGTCGCGCTGCCT
>CAZFVT010000425.1:0-3439 GCA_964522355.1 uncultured Woeseiaceae bacterium
CCGGGCCGGGTTCGCGTTATGTCTTCGGCTTGCGGCTGACCCAGGTGCGGGGATTGACGGGTCGGGTGCCCTGACGCACCTCAAAATAGAGACCTGCGACCGGCTGGCCGCCGCTGTCACCGACCGTTGCGAGAACGTCGCCCGGCGCCACCCAGTCCCCGGCGCTCTTCAACAGCGTCTCGTTGTAGCCGTAAAGCGTCAGATAGCCCTCGCCATGGTCGACAATGACGAGCAGCCCCATGCCCGCCAGCCAGTCGGCAAAAACCACGCGGCCGTGATAGACGGATCGAACCTCCCGGCCACGCGGTGCCGCCACGACGACGCCGTTCCACTTGAGCTGACCGGTGGCGCGAGGTTCACCGTAGTTGTGTATTACGTCGCCGGCCACCGGCCAGGTCAGCCGGCCCTTGAGTTCGCTGAAGGGTTCCTCGGAGGTGATGGGGTAATCCGAGAGAATGCTGCTGAGTTCGGCAACCAGGCGAGCAAGATCCTGTTCCTGCGCGGCAAGCCGTTCTATAGCCGAGCCCTCTTCGGCAAGCCGGGTGTTGAGCGATGCCAGCAGCTCACGCCGGCGGTTCTGCGCCGTTTCCAGCGCCGCCAGCTCTGCCGCCTGCTGATCGGCAAGCCGGACCAGCTTGTTCGCCTCAACCTCCGCCTCGGAGCGCAGCTCCGCAAGTGCGGTCAGCTGCTCGTTCACCCGCTCGATGTTGCCGGCCCGATAGGCCGACAGGTATTCGAAGTACTTGAGCTGACGTCCGAGTCCGGCCGGATCCTGCTGGTTCAGCAGCAGCTTGATGCGCTCCTGGCTGCCGCTCAGGTAAGCGGCACGGAGCTGGGCAGCCAGCTGGGTGCTCTCTTCCTCAAGCTCAGACTCGCGGACGGCGATGTCTGCCTCGATTCGCGCCTTGCGGGCGGTGCTGACGTCCCGTTGCTGGCGAATCTCTCGAACCCGGGTGCGCTTCTCAGCGATATCGACCTCGGCCTCCTGCAGCTCGCCGGTGACCCGATCACGCTCCAGCGCGCGGCGATCCATGCGTTCCTTGAGTTCGCTGATCTTTTCGCGAACCTCCTCGAGCTCGAGCTCCTTGACCTTGGCAAGCTCGCCATTCGGCGCCTGCGCGAGCGCCAGCGCGACGGGCAGGCACGAAACCGCGGCAAAAAGGCGGCGAATCAGCGTCGAAAACGGTTGGCGAAACGGCATGTCGCGGAAGTTTATCGTTTATGTGGATTCCGGGCACTCCCGGCGATTGGCGCTGGTATAATCCCCGGCCGATCGACTCGGGGGGCACCACAGACAGCCCTGACCGAGGACCCGGACGCCTCAAAAACGGCCGTCCGGCGTCGCTCTAATACACCCTGCCATACCCAGGAAACACTGACCTCGAAACCATGGATACCTATCTGGAATTTGTCGGCAACCACCTTTTGCTGACCAGCGCTCTGATGGCGAGCTTCTTTCTGCTGGTCTTCAGCGAGCTGAAGCTGCTTGCCGGGGGTATCGTAAACCTCGACCCGCAGGCCGCGGTGAAGCTGATCAATGCGGACGCCACGGTCGTCGATCTGCGAAACGCGGACGCCTTTGCCCGCGGTCACATCGTCAACGCGAAGAACATACCGAACGACGAACTTGATGAAGAGCTCGACAAGATCAAGCGGCTCGGCAACAAGCCCGTCGTCGCCGTCTGCGATGCGGGCGTGACGTCTGCAAAAGTCGTGACCCGACTTCGCAAAGCGGGAATAGAGAATGTCTATGGCCTCAAGGGTGGCATTAACGCCTGGAACGAAGCCAGCCTGCCGCTGGTAGCCGCAAAGAAAACCCGGTCGAAATCCAAGGCCTGAGGGTTACGAGAGACCCGAACGACATGACCGAGCAATCCCCGCACATCATCATCTACGGCACCGAGACCTGCTCTTATTGCTCGGCGGCCCGAATGCTGCTGAAGAAAAAGGGTCTCGATTACGAGGACATCCTGGTCTCCAGGGACCCGGAGCTGCGCGCCACCATGGAGCGGCTCAGCGGTGGGCATACCGTGCCACAGATCTTCATTAACGACCGGCCGATAGGCGGGTTTGACGAGCTCTATGCGCTGGACAAATCCGGCGAGCTCGACGACATACTCAACGCCGCCAGCGCTGGCTGAGGCGCAGGACTTACACCAACTCTCAAGTATCCCTAAGGACTAGCAACATGGCTGAACAGGAAGCACCGCAGAAACAGATCGTTGTGCAGAAACTCTACCTGAAGGATTTCTCCTTCGAATCGCCCAACAGCCCGGGCGTGTTTTCGGGAACCGACTGGAAACCGAAAACCAACCTGAATCTGCGTAGCGCCCACGCCAAAGTCAGCGACGACGCTCACGAGGTTGTGCTGACCATCACCGTAGAAGCGACGCACGAAGAAACGACGCTCTTTCTCGTTGAGATCCACCAGGCCGGTTTGTTCCATATCGCCGGCTACACCGATGAAGAGCTGGAAGTGATTATCGGCAGCTTCTGCCCGGCGACCTTGTTCCCCTACGCGCGCGAAGCCATTTCCTCCACCGTATCGCGCGGCGGCTTTCCGGAATTCGTGCTGCAGCCGATCAACTTCGATGCCCTGTACGCCGAGTCTAAACGGCAGGCTGCAGCGCAGGCCGCGGCACCGGCCGAGGGCAGCGAGGCCAGCCACTAGGCGATCGTCGCTATCGTCGTCCACCGGGAATCGGCGTGACGTCCGGGCCAATAGCGGTACTCGGTGCCGGTTCCTGGGGCACGGCACTTGCTATCCAGCTCGCCCGAGCCGGCCGGGAAGTACGTCTGTGGGGGCGGAACGCCAGCGACGTTAACGACTTGGCCGAGCAGCGGGAGAATCGCCGGTACCTGCCAGGCGCGGCGCTGCCCGACAGCCTGGTCGTCGTCGGGGATCTCCGCGAATGCGTTACCGGCGTGAGCGACATCCTGGTTTCGGTGCCCAGTCACGGGCTTCGGGAAACGCTGGCGCTGCTCGAGCCCGTGATGGATCGCGACGCGAGGGTCTGCTGGGCAACAAAAGGCTTCGAGCTTTCGACCGGGCTTCTGCCTCACCAGGTGGCCGGCGAGGTGCTCGGCCATGAACGACCGATGGCCGTGCTCTCCGGGCCAACCTTTGCCCGGGAGGTCGGCGACGGCCTGCCGACCGCCATGACCATAGCTGCCAACGACGACTCGTTTGCGGCGGACCTGGCCGTCGCCTTCTCCGGCAACAACTTTCGCGCCTACACGTCGGACGACATTGTGGGTGTCGAGGTCGGCGGCGCCGTCAAGAACGTGCTGGCCATCGGTGCCGGCATTTCCGACGGCCTCGGTTTCGGCGCCAACACGCGCATCGCACTGATCAATCGCGGTCTGGCAGAAATGACTCGTCTCGGCGCCGCGCTTGGGGCACAGCGCGAAACGTTTATGGGTCTCGCCGGAATGGGAG
>CAZFVT010000426.1:0-3438 GCA_964522355.1 uncultured Woeseiaceae bacterium
TAGCTCTCTGCGGATCGGTCAAAGGAAGAAGTGTAACGACAGCCCCGCCGTGCCGCCATAAGTGATTCCACCGCCTCCGGCGGGCAACCGATTCAGGCCGCCTCGCCGAGGCACTCACAGGCACGCAACAGGGCCTCGGGCCCTGCACCCGGTCGATGGGCCTGCTCACTGAGATAACGTCGCCAGCGGCGAGCGCCAGGTTGGCCGGCAAACAGGCCAAGCATGTGCCTTGTAATGTGTTTGAGCTGCGCGCCCTCCGACAGCTGCTGCTCAATGTAGGGCAGCATCGCATGAACGACGTCGAGCCGTGAGGCAGGCCTGCAAGCATCGGTGCCAGCCATCAGGGTGTCGAGCTCCGTCAGGAACCACGGCTGCTGATAGGCCTGGCGTCCGATCATTACGCCATCGACGAGTGCGAGGTGTTGCTCGACCTCTTCAATGGTCTGAATGCCGCCATTGATAATGACCCGCAGGTCCGGATAGTCGCGCTTTAGTTGATAGACGCGCTCATAGTTCAGCGGTGGAATGCTGCGATTCTCTTTCGGGCTTAGTCCCTTAAGAATCGCCTTTCTCGCATGCACGATCAGCGTTTCGCAGCCGGCCGCGGTAACCGCATCAACGAATGCGTAGAAAAATTCGACGCTGTCCAGGTCATCGATACCGATGCGGGTCTTGACTGTTACAGGCACGTCGACGGCTGCGCGCATGGCCGCAAGCGAACGGGCCACGGTGTCTGGCTCGGCCATCAAACAGGCGCCGAAGGCGCCGCTTTGCACCCGGTCGCTGGGACAGCCGACGTTGATATTGATTTCGTCGAAGCCCGCTTCAGCACCAAGCCGAGCGGCGATCGCCATCATCTCCGGCTCGCTGCCGCCGATCTGCAGCGCCAGCGGATGCTCTGTCGGATCGAAGCGCAGAAAGCGTCCAGGTTCACCATGTACGAGTGCCGCGGCGGTAACCATCTCGGTGTAGAGCCCGACCTGCGCCGAGATCTGGCGCATGAAGTATCGGCAGTGCCGATCGGTCCAGTCCATCATCGGCGCGACGGAAATGCTGGGCAATGCGGTCCTGTTCATTCCTGCAAAGGCCGGGAAAGCAGAATCAGGCGAGAACCGATTCCAGCGCGTCTGCGATGAGGTCGGCTCGTTCGGTCGTCGCGTTCTCGCCCATCAGTCCGATGCGCCAGGCGTTGCCGGCAAACTTGCCAAGCCCCCCACCCAGCTCGATGCGATGCTCGGCAAGCAGGCGGCCGCGAACGTCGGCGTCATCCGCGCCATCGGGTATACGTACCAGGGTCAGCGGCGACAGCCGATACTCCGGCACAACCACAAGTTCGAGACCCGCGGCTTCGAGCCGCCTATACAAGTGCTGGGCCGCATCCGCATGCCGCTTCCAGCGGGCCTCAAGCGTTTCTGTTTCCACCAGCGCCAGCGCTTCGTTCATTGCATACAGCGAATTTACCGGCGCCGTGTGGTGGTAGACACGCGTCTTTTCACCGGTTTCGTAGTAGCTCATCAAAAGCGTAATGTCGCAGAACCAGCTCTGCACGATGGCCTTGCGTGCCTTGATCCTGGCAATCGCCCGTTCCGAGAAGGTGATTGGCGACATGCCGGGAACGCAGGACAGGCACTTCTGGCTGCCGGAATAGACAACGTCCAATCCCCAGTCGTCGACGCGAAGCTCAACGCCGCTCAAGGACGTAACGCAGTCGACGATCGTCAGGCAGTCAAACTCCCGGGCGACCGACGCCAGCGCCTCGGCGTCCGACCGGACGCCGGTACTGGTTTCTGCGTGGACAAACGCAACCACCTTCGCATCCGGATGGGCCTCCAGGGTTGCGCGCAGCGCTGCCGGATCGACCGGTTCGCCCCATTCACTGGAAACGGTAACCACAACCGCGCCCGCGCGTTCGGCGACACTCTGCATGCGCCCGCCGAAAACGCCATTAATGCAGATGACGACTTTATCGCCTTCTTCAAGAAGATTAACGAAACTCGTCTCCATGCCGATCGAACCGGGCGCGGACAGGACGAAGGTCAGCGGGTTATCCGTCTGGAAGGCGTATCGCAAGCGCGCGCTTACCTGGTCCATGATGCCGATGAAGGCCGGATCGAGATGGCCGATCGTCGGCGCTGCCAACGCGGCCATTACGCTGTCGGGTACGTTCGTTGGCCCCGGGCCAAACAGGTGTCGTTCTTCGGGCGTCATGTCGTGTATTCGCCTGTGCTGGGAAAGGCCCGCATCCTATGCCATTCAGCCGGAATTTGGGAGGCGGCGCCCCGGCATCACCGGGGGCTGCAGACGCGCCAACGCGCTCAGGTGCCGCAGAACGTCTGCATGACCCGCTCTCCCGCTTCCGGCGGCGAGGCGTATTGCTCGAATTCGGGGTGTTGATCGAAGGGCGACCGCAACACTTCGTTGAGTTCGTGGAAGACGGACAGGTCATCGTCGATGGCCCGTTCGATCGCCCGTTCTACCTGGTGATTGCGTGCAATGAATAGGGGATTCAGCCGATTCATTGCCTCGCTGACTTCCGCAGGATCGCGCCCCTCGGATGCCAGGCGCTCGCGCCACCGGACTTCGAAGTCGCCGAATTCTGCGTCATCGCCCGCGTCGACCCGATCGGCGAGTCGGCGAAACGACAGCGTGTAGTCGAGGTGGTCTGCCTGGAGCCGGTCGAGAAAATCGCGGATCAGCCCATCATCGCCCTCGCGCGTCGTTGACAGGCCAAGCTTGGCGCGCATCCGGTCGAGGTAAAACGACTCATAGACTGGGGTGAACTCTTTCAGGACGGCAGAGTACGCATCGTGCGCGTCCTCGAGCATGAGCAGGCATTCCGCAAGCCTCGCGAGATTCCATTGTGCTATCAGCGGCTGATTGCTGTAGGCGTAGCGCCCGGCATGATCAATAGAGCTGAACACCTTGTCGTGGTGAAACTCATCGAGAAAGGCACAGGGACCGTAGTCCAGCGTCTCGCCGGCAATCGAGCAGTTGTCGGTATTCATGACGCCGTGGATGAAGCCGACACTCATCCAGTAGGAAACGAGGCGGGCCTGAGCTTTGGCAGTCGCGGAGAAAAAAGCCAACAGGGGCCGTTCGTCGTCGGCGGCTTCCGGGTAATGCCGTGCGATGGCGTGATCGGCCAGCGCGCGCAGCGTCTCGAGATCGCCTCGCGCGGCAAAGTATTGAAAAGTTCCAACCCGTAAATGACTGGCGGCGACGCGGGTCAACACGCCAGCCGGGAGGCGGGACTCTCGAATAACCGTTTCGCCGGTCGCGACCGCCGCGAGGGCTCGGGTCGTGGGAATACCAAGCGCGTACATAGCCTCGCTAACGACATACTCGCGGATGACCGGCCCGAGCGCCGATTTGCCGTCACCACCGCGAGAGAACGGCGTCCGCCCCGATCCCTTTAACTGCACGTCAAAGCGCTGGCCC
>CAZFVT010000427.1:0-3438 GCA_964522355.1 uncultured Woeseiaceae bacterium
CTGGCTACGAACCAGGCGGTCGGAGGTTCGAATCCTTCCGGGCGCGCCAAAAACAGCGGAAAATCAGTAGTTTACAAGGCGCTGGTTTTCCGCTTTTTCTTCGACTGGGTAATAAAAACGCTTCTGGGTAATATTCTGCAAAAATTTTGTTCGAACTCGCTCACGCTTTTTTTGGTCAAAAAAGGTAATCTAGTTAATAGAGAGCTGGAAAAACCCGTCACTGAAGAGCGGGTAGCGATCAAGAAAAAGGATAGCCCATGAAGCCAAGAGAACTGTTGCTGCGCGGATATACAGTTCCAGATGGCGACAGCTATTTTGCCATCTGCCTGGACCTCAATATTTACGCTCGCGGAGAGTCGCCAGATGCCGCTACCAAGCGTTGCGTCGAATTTGTGTGCGACTATCTGAATGAGGCGTTGGCTGAGGATCGAGAATTCGCCGAGGATTTGCTGGACCGCAAAGCGCCCTTGTCATTCTGGCTTACCTATTGGCGCATGCGTCTGGTCTACATATTGTTCCATAGCTGGCGTGATGGCGATGGAGATAGCAGCTCTGAATCTGGCGGGCCGTTTAAGACCCCGCTACCCGTCAAGTTAGCCTGCTAAGCGCCTCAATGTATGCCGTTCCGCCCGATGAAGTGCCGGGATGTTCGGCGCAAGCTTAGAAACCTGGGATTCGAACCGAAGGATCAAAGAGGCTCCCACGAGCAGTGGCGAGGATTCATTGATGGGCGCCTAAGAAAAGTCACCCTTGATTGCCACAAGGGCGAAGTGCGCCCGCTCGATTTGAAGAGCATCATTTCGCAGGCTGGTGTGTCCCGAAAGGAATGGAACAACGCCTAACGCAACGGCGGCACCTTCCGCGGCAACACCCGATAAACCCGCCTCGTAATCTCTTCGCTGGCGTGACCCAGCTTCTGAGACGCAATCGCGTCTGACTCTTCCTCGCTGGACGATTTCTTGCGCAGATCCCGGAACTGCCAGCGCTCCATCCCCTGATCGACGGCTTTCTTCATGAGCCGATTCCAGATGCTGTCGAAGCCGTTTTTCGTATAGGGCTGGCCCTTGCGATTGCAGACGATGGTCTGGCGAACCTGCGGGGAAAGGCTCAGTGCATACTTCACGACAGCGGATAGTGCCGGCGTCCATGCGAATTCCAGCTCAACAGCGGTGGAATCCTCGGTCTTCGTCGGCTTCGATACCAGTCCGCTCTCTCGGATGCCGGACCGGTCGAGTTTGAAGATATCGCCCCGTCGCAAGCCCGTCAGCAGTGCCAGGTCCATAACACACTGGATCATCGGCGGCGCGAGTTCGCGAACCAGCAGATATTCCTCGTCCGTCACGTACCGGCGCCGGGGCTTCAGCCGATTCTTACGCAGGCCGCGAAGCGGATTCGATTCCATCGCACCCCATTCGACCCCCATGGTGCAAACGTGGCCCAGTAGCTCGAGTTCCCGGTTCGCTGCGGTGGGTGCTGGTTCTCGGAATTCCGAGCCTCGCGCTCGGCGGTCCCGGTAAGTGGCCGCGTGCGGCTGGCGGAGGTCGCCGGGCAACATGGCGCCGAACGTCTTTCTCAGATTCTTCAGGCTTCGCAGCTGATCTTTCTGTGTGGATAACGCCTTGCCCGGGAGCACTTCGACCTCATACCGATCGAACAGGTCGTTCATGGTTCGCAGGCCGGACCAGTCCTGATGAATCTCGGCGAGCTTGCGAAGCATGCCGCTGTAGTCGCCAACCTTGGCGAGCGTTACTGCCTTGCCGTGCGCCGGTACGTAGCGGTAGCTGCCGTGGTGAATGTAGACTCGCTTGGGCAGGTCGGTGTTTTTTGTTCTTCGTCGACCCATGGACCCGAATCTATCCCGCCTCGTCCATCCACCCAAAATCCGGCCCAGGCTTGCTCTCGCTGTCATTGGCGGGCTCAGCGGCTCCCTGGCGGGCGCGGATCTGATCGACGAGCACCATCGGCCGGCCGTCTCGACGCCTATCGAACTGATAGCCGTTCGCGGCCAGCCAGCGACACTGCGCGGTGTACTGGACGTACCCGGTCAGCTCTTTGAGATCATCGGGAGACAGGAACATTGGTCAGTGCCCTTTCGCCTTCATTTCGTCTTCGGTGATCTCTCGGGTCGAGCCACATTCCGGGCACCGCCAGATCCACTGCCCGTCCTGAAAGCGCGGCCGCATCTCGGCCAAGTCGAGAGTGCATTTGGCGACCGGAATCCGCTTGCGCCTGTGAGGATCTCCCTTCCCGTTGAGTAGGTCGATACCGTTCATTGTTTGATTTCGTCCTGTTCCGGCAGAGGCGGCAGGGCTGGCGACCGGCCCTCAGCAGTGAGCGCAGACCGACGGTTCAATCCAGGCAATCGCTGCGGAGTACGCGCCCTGGCACCTTCAACAGCGTCCCGGCTTTCATCACCGTTGCAGTACATTCGATTACTCTCCTGCATTAGCTGCCTCCGCATCCGTCTCACACTTCCCGGCCAGCCCTGCCATTACTCGCTTTTGCCCTTGCCCGTCACGATCTCCACGGAATTCCGTAGCGCTTCGTGCATCACTTCCTGCTCACCCTCGGTCAGTGGGATGCTGTGCTTTGTCGGCAAAATCTCGCCCTCAATCGGCGGTGGCTCTCCGTCGTCATGCTCGGACCAGTTCTGGTCTTCGCCTCGAAGGACCATCTTCGCGATAGTTCCGTCTTCGACCATCTCGTAGTGATCGCTGTCGTTGCGCTGGAGCCAGTTCGGCGGTTCGCCGGATACGTCCTCCCATTCCATTGCAGCCTCGGGAGCAAAGGCCATGTGACGGCCGTTAGCGTAGAAGCGCAGTCCGGCCTGCAATCGGCCATACCGCTCGTCCAGGTTGGCATACAACGTGGATAGCTCATCGAGCGTCGATTGCAGCGCGTCCCGCTCTTGCGTGCGCTGTCCTAACTGGGCACGCAACTCGATAAGCTCATCCTCCTGTTCACCGATGATCTTTGCATTCGTGCGTAGTTCCGATTGCAGCCACTTGTATGAGTAGCTGTCCGGTGTTGGCTCATCCATCACTGTCTCCGGTCGGCAGGGTCTGGCCTGTTTTTCCATCGTCAGAATCAGGTTGTGACCTGTTTTGAGACATATTTTCCAGCCAAGCCAACATCTTCTCGGCATCTATGGGCAAGCCGTCCAACGAGACCCTCACTTGCTCTGTAAGCAACTCGATCAGGCGGTTCTTCTGTTCAATCTCGTCGGCAGCCTGCGTAAGAATCTCCGCCTCGGCCAGATCAATGTCAGGCTCTACCCACTCGGCAAGGCGTCGAAGCTCTGCAACCAGGTCACTCATCACTTGGCTCCTGATGGCTGGAGACTAAAGCTGGCACTTCAGGTGCTGTCGGTAGCGGCATCCAGTAGTAGGGCGGGAGCGTGTCTCCTGGCTCTTCACAGCGCCAGTTTATTCCGTTCCA
>CAZFVT010000428.1:0-3400 GCA_964522355.1 uncultured Woeseiaceae bacterium
GTCCGTGAGCTAGAGTAGCGAGAGCTCAACGCGGCGATTGAAGCGTACGGCGCTGACGTCTTCCTGGGGAACCAGGGGGTCGGAGGCGCCGGCGCCAACGGCTGAAAAGCGTTCTCTCGCCAACCCGAGGCCCACGAGGTAGTCCACCACCGTGGTTGCCCTCTGCAGACTTACCTGGCGATTGACGTCGTCACCGCCACGAGCATCCGTGTGCCCGGTGACCTGGATCCGTAGGTCGGGGCAGTCGCTCATCAGCTCGGCAATCCCGTCCAGAATCGTCAGGCTGCCGCTGCCGAGTTCCGCGCCGACGGTCGCAAAGTCGAGGCGCTTGCCCTGGGTCAGGAAATAGAACTGGCTGCGACACAGGGTCTCCAACGGCAGGCGATCGGCGCTGACCGCCGTGACCGAATAGTCGATGGCGCTGTCGGTGTCGGCCACCGCCTCCAGTCGCGACACCAGGCCTGCCTGCATGTCCGGGAACGCCGTGGTGCCGGTGATACGAATCGACCGGTCAGCGACGACCGCCTCGCCACTTTCCAACAGGGCCGCAATACGCGTGACCAGTTCCGATTCCAGCATCCATGATGCGGATCGCGAATAGTCCATACGGGACTCAACGATGATCTCCCGGTCGGGCTGGCTGAGTCTCAGGGCCCTGTCCAGAAGCCTCAGGTGCGCGGGCGACAGGACGTCGGCCGACAGCCGCGCCATTCCTTCCGTGATACTGACCCGGAGCTCAGGGGGAGGCGGTTCCAGGCTGCTCTCAGCTTGGGCATAGACCGCCATGCCGCCCGTCGACCAGGCGAGGGCGACCAGCAGCAGTGCCAGCCACTTGAGGGCTGGGGAACTGTGCCCTGTGGTTAATCGGATCTGTGCGGGATGGCTGTACTGCCTCATGGGGACGATTATGACCGATTGCTGCCGGCCTAACCGTCAACGCCAGATCGAGGCGTCAGGAGGCGGGCTGCTCCTCGAGCAGCTGGCGCGCCTGACCGATCCAGTCCTCGCGGTGAATGCGGTTCTTGAAGCCGGGCAGTTCGTCTGCGACACGGTCGATATCGCCGTCGCTCATTTCGGCAATCTGCGCGATACGGGTAAAGCCCAGCGACAACAGCGTCTTTTCGATCGCTGGCCCGACGCCTTTGATGCGCTTCAGATCATCGTGCTGCGCGTCATCGCCGTTGGCGTTGATGTGACCGTTTTCGACGATCGTCGATTCTCGCAGCGTGTCTTCGGCACGGTTGGCGCTATCCAGTGCGGTTAATCGTACGCTCGCGCCGTTCAGCGTGTCTTCCGGAAACTGTTCGTTGGAAGCGCTCATGCCGGCTGCGAGCGCCTGGTCTTCGACTGGTTCAACCCGAGTCTCGTCCGCAGGGCGTTCCTCGCCGGTCGGGAATTCGCCGCTCAATTCCTGGTGATCCCCGGTTTTTTCCCCGGTTTGTTCGCCGGGTACTTCCCGCGCCGATTCGATCTCCGATACCTTTTGCTGTGCGGCCTCAAGCCTCGCCTCAAGTTCAGCGGCTTTGCCACGGGCCGCTTCAAGCTCGACCTCGAGCTGCTGGGCCTCCAGGTCACGGTTGCGGAATTTCTCGATCAGCGGCGGCAGGCGGTTCTTCCAGGTCTCGAGTTCTTCGCTGAGCCTGAAGATCTTCCGGTCCTTGTCGCGAAGCGCCTCGAGCTGGTTGTCGGCTTCCTTCCGGTCGGCGATCTGCGCCTTGAGCTCATCTCTTTCCGCCGCAGCCGCCTCGAGGTTCGCGTTGGCTTCGCTGAGCTCTGTGGTCAGCTCATCGCAGTCGCCGATGGCTCTCTTTAAGGCATTGGAGATCTCCCGGGCCCGCCCGTCGGCATCGCGCTGCGATGCGCGGAACTGGCTGACCTGCTCCATAAGGCTCTTGTTCTGCTGGACGATGCGATCGTGCTCGTTGCGCTGCGCCGAGATCTGCTCCTGCCAGCCGGCGTGGATCGCGTCTTTCTCGGGCTTCACGCGAACGCTGCGCAGCAGCCAGCCGATCAACACGCCCAGCGCCAGGCCTCCGCCGCCCACAGCGAGCATTATCGAGTTTATTTCAGGCATCACGTCGCCTCACAGCGTTCGTCATTCACGGCTCTAAACCGTGCAAGCACATAATTTCACAATAATTTGTAGCAGCTGCCAGCCTGTAGTCCACTACTGCATGGCGAAACTGAGACGGAGTTCGCGCCCGGATCGGTTAAAATCCCGCCCCTTTCGGCGCGGAGAACCCGCGCCAGGCCTCACGCTGGCGGTAAACCGATGGTCGATCAACATCTCAGTCTGGTTATCGTTGCCGTTGCTGCACTAGGCATCACCGCCCAGTGGCTCGCCTGGCGGCTCAAGGTGCCCGCGATCATCATGCTGGCGGGTTTCGGCCTTATCGCGGGCCCGGGGCTCGGCCTGATCGATCCCAGCAGGGATTTCGGTGAGTTCCTGAGCCCGGTCGTCAGTCTCTGCGTCGCCATCATTCTCTTCGAAGGCGGGCTCAGCCTGCAGTTGAGCGAGCTGAAAGAGACGGCCAGCGGCGTCAGAAGACTCGTTAATCTGGGAGCGCCGCTCGCCTGGGTGAGCTGCTCGCTCTGCGCGCGGTTTATCGGCGGGCTGGACTGGCCGGTATCGCTGGTATTCGGCGCCATCATGGTGGTCACCGGGCCTACCGTGATCATGCCGATGCTGCGCCAGGCCGGCCTCAATCGTCGGACTGCGTCCTACCTGAAGTGGGAAGGCATCATCAACGATCCGCTCGGCGCGCTGCTGGCCGTGCTGGTATTCCAGTTCTTCCTGTTCCAGCAGAGTGGTTCGGCCTGGCCGGAGGTCCTTTCCGGTATCGGCCTGGCAGTGGTAAGCAGTCTGATTCTCGGCGGGCTTGGCGGGTTGGCCATTGGCAAGGCGATGCGCGCCGGGATGGTGCCGGAATACCTCAAGAGCCCAATGATGTTGGGCCTGGTCCTGGTGGTTTTCGAGCTGACGAACCTTATCCAGCACGAGGCGGGACTGCTGGCCGTCACGATCATGGGGATCGTCGTTGGCAACCTGAACCTGCCCGGAATCGGTAATCTGCGGCGGTTCAAGGAATACATCACGATCATGCTGGTATCCGTGGTGTTCGTGTCCCTCACCGCCGACCTGGACGTCAGCTCACTGGGCGCCATCGGCTGGCGCGGCGTGGCGCTGGTCCTTTCGATTCTGTTCATTGCCAGGCCGGTGACGATCATGCTGGCAACGATCGGCACGGACATGGAGTTTCGCGAGCGCCTGCTGCTGTCCTGGATCGCGCCTCGTGGCATTGTCGCTGCGGCAACGGCCGGTCTCATGGGGCCAGGGCTTGTGGCGGCGGGTTACTCGGCGGAAGTGCTGCTGCCGCTGGTCTTTGCCATCATTTTCGCG